>CBFCZE010000022.1:0-28949 GCA_965602655.1 uncultured bacterium | reverse complement strand
ACCAGTGACCTCTTGCATGTCAAGCAAGCACTCTAACCAACTGAGCTAATCGCCCATCAGTCGTAAATTTGCATAAGCCCTTAGGCCGCAAACACTAATCATATGAATAAATATCGTTTCTGTCAAGGAAAATATTAGCCATTTGATAATAGAATTTTGCTTATGATCGAATTAATCTAAGCCTGTTTTTATACTCTTCGGCCCAACTCTCAAGATTTGTCGTGGCAATTCCAAGGATTTCTTCAACATTACTGTTTAGATCCGGTTCAGCATGCGTTTCATAATATTTCATAAACTGAATCAACCCCTTCATCTGCTTCTTCCGAGAAAAGAGGGTGCCTATCGATGCCAGCCAGAACGGGATAGGAGATATTGCCGCATCAGGCACAATCAGATCACAGAATTTGGCCAACGCGTCGCGGATTGACATTTTCTCCTTTCCTTTAATAATATATATTTTCCCTGTTGTGCTGTCTAATTCAAATGCCCTTGAAACCATCCCGGCATAATCGGAGGCGGCCAGCCAGGAAATCGGATGAGTCTGATTACCCAACACTATGGCCTTGTTGCCCTGTATAAATAGAGGCAAAGATTCATAAAACCAACTGCAACGAAAAATAGTATATGGTATCCCGCTTTTAACCAGGGCTCGTTCGGATTTTAGTTTGGCGTCAATGAATCTGTATTTGGAGTCAAGGTCATTGGCATTAAGGCTCGAAATCATGGCTATCCGCTTAATCCCCAGATCGGCGGCAATCTTTGCGATATTTATGGTCCCCTCTATTTCGAGGGATTTATATTTTTCGATATTCATTTTGGCATTCAGATTTATATAGACGGCATCACATCCCTCAATGGCCCGCGGCAGACTATTCGCATCAGTTACATCAGCCTTAACTTTTTCAATCTCATCGCCAAAGAACTGCCTGACCTGATCCGGATTATGGGTCATCAAACGAATTATATAACCATCATTATATAGTCGCCGAACAACCGGCCGACCCAGCATCCCGGTCCCGCCAACAATCAATATTTTTCTTACCACAATCTATTTTCGCCTTTAGCCTAAAGTTTTATGTCAATATTATTGTATAATAAGCTAAATCATCAATTTTAATCAACAAAAATATGATCCAATAGATTCAATAGATTAATGAAAAAAATAATTTTTGGTATACTTTCGAACTGGATATTTCTTGATATTTAACCATTGGAAAATCCAAAAAAGGGTTGCCAGAATTGACCAACTCCATATATTAGCCACGTATTAATTTGTAGCAGGAAAAATAATATGAGTTTTGAAAGAATAGTAATAGTTGGAGCCGGAGTAATGGGGCAAGGATTGGCGGAGGCGATAGCCGCCATCGGCACCGAGGTTATCCTTCTTGACAGAACGGCTCGCCGGGCCGAAAGAGGTATCGAAAAAATCGGCGATAATATCGACCATGAAATAGAAAAGTGGGGTTTGACTGCTTCTGACAAAAAAGCAATTTTGTCTCGAATCGCCCCCTCAACCGATCTTCAAGTAGTCAAAGATGCAGATCTGGTAATCGAGGCCATTCCCGATCGACGACGGCGTAAACTGGAGCTTTTCGGTCGCCTTGATGATCTTTGCCCGGACGAGACTATCATAATTACCAATTCTTCAACTTTGTCGATTTCCGAACTGGCCGCAATTACAAATCGAGCTGACAGAATTATCGGAATGCATTTTTTAAACCCGGTTCCCAAAATTCCACTTGTTGAGGTGGTCAGGGGCCTTAATACATCCGACGAGACATATGAAAAGGCACGTGAATTTGCCGATATGCTCGGTAAAACGCCGGTTCTGGTTTATGAATACCCCGGTTATGTTACTACGCGAATTATCGTTCCATTGCTTAACGAAGCTATGCACGTTCTGATGGAAGGGGTTTCCACGGCCGAAGATATTGACACGGCCATGAAGCTGGGCTATGGATTTAATGAAGGCCCCTTGGCACTGGCCGACATGATGGGTCTCGACGTTGTCATGTCATGGATGGAAAACCTTCTTGCCGAACTTTCCGAACACAAATACAATCCTTGCCCGCTTCTAAGAAAAATGGTCCGGGCCGGACATCTTGGAGTTAAAACGGGCGAAGGATTTTTTAAATATGACAGCGAAGGCAATCGTATAAAAAATACATACCTTGAAACCAAACAGGATTAAGTTATGAATATTTTAATTATAAATTGCGGATCATCTTCGGTGAAGTATCAGCTTATTGATATGGATCGGGAGTTTGTCCTGGCCAAAGGTTTAGTTGCTCGAATTGGTATGAGCGGTGCTGTACTGACGCATAAACCGCATGACCGTTCCGAGGTAAAAGTTACCGGAGAAATTCTGGATCATATAGTTGCTATTCAGTATGTTATAACAATATTACTTTCAGAAAATCATGGTGTCATAAAAGACAAATCAGAAATCAATGCCGTCGGGCACCGCGTTGTTCATGGCGGTGAGAAATTTTCAAAATCGGTTTTAATAGATCGAGATGTACTACGAGAAATTCGTCACCTTATCGATCTGGCGCCATTACATAATCCGCATAATATAAGAGGTATCAACGCCGCCATGAAGACTCTTCCGGATATTCCTCATGTAGCGGTATTCGATACCGCTTTCCATCAGAAAATGCCGCCCAAAGCGTTTATATATGCTATCCCTTATGTGATGTATAAAAAATATTCAATCCGCCGTTATGGTTTTCATGGGCCATCGCATCTGTTTGTTACTTGCCGGGCCGCGGAACTTTCGAATGGAAAACTTGAAGATTATAAAATGATTTCATGCCATCTTGGAAATGGGGCATCGGTTACGGCCGTTGATTCCGGATTTTCAATTGATACTTCTATGGGATTCACACCTCTCGAGGGTCTTATGATGGGGACTCGTTCCGGCGACATGGATCCGGCCGTAATTTTACATATTATGGGGCGCGAAGAGCTAACCCTTCATGAGGCAAATACATTACTTAACAAGCATTCCGGATTAGGTGGGGTATCCGGTATCTCATCTGATATGCGGGACGTTATCGAATCGGCCGAGGAAGGCAATTCTAATGCTAAACTTGCTTTTGACATTTATTGTTATCGGCTGAGTAAATACATCGGCGGATATGCGGTAGCTATGGGCGGCCTGGATCATATTATTTTCACCGGAGGAATCGGGGAACATTCCCCGCAGGTTAGAGAAAAAACGTGTGAGAACCTGCGATTTTTGGGAGTTGAGCTGGACACAGAAAAGAATTCCTCAACCATCGGAATTGAAGCGGAAATTTCATCTGACCATTCCAAAATTAAGGTAATGGTCATACCTACCAATGAAGAACTGGTTATTGCCAGAGACACCATGAGTCTTATCAAGAAAGAAAATAATTAATTTTATCTTATATGACACTCCGGAGGAATATTGACAAAAATACTTGACAAGCGCGAACTTTGTGAGAAAGTCTTTCAATTTAAAATAGACACCCCTCACCTTGTAAAAAAAGCAAAGGCCGGACAGTTTGTGATTTTGCGCATAGACGAAATGGGCGAACGAGTTCCGATGTCTATAGGGGGACTCGACAAGGAAAAAGGTATTCTGACCATAGTTATCCAGGAGGTTGGCAAGACTTCGGGGGCGATGAACCGAATGAAGGTCGGCGATAGCTTTGCCGATGTGGTTGGGCCTCTGGGATTACCGAGCCATGTTGAGAAATTCGGCAACTGCGTTTGCATTGGCGGTGGTGTCGGCATCCCCCCCATTTATCCGATTGCGCAGGCCTTAAAAGATGCCGGTAATAATGTCACTACGATTATTGGGGCCCGCTCCAAAAACTTACTTATTTTCGAGGAAGAATTAAAAAGCGCCTCGCACCGACTATTGATTTCCACCGACGACGGATCATATGGAACTCATGGTTTCGTTACTACCATTCTTCAGAAATTAATTGCCGAAGGCGAAAAAATCGATATGGTTATTTGCGTCGGGCCGGTTCCAATGATGAAAGCGGTTGTCGAAACGACCCGCGAACCGAAAATAAAAACCTTTGTCAGTCTTAATCCGATTATGGTCGACGGTACCGGCATGTGCGGCGCCTGTCGGGTTACGGTCGGCGGTAAAACCAAATTTGCCTGTGTTGACGGACCGGATTTTGACGGTCATGAGGTCGATTTTGACGAAATGACCAAGCGAATGAAGATGTATGTCAAACAGGAAAAAATCGCCTATGATAAATTCCTGCATAAAGAATGCAACGTGAACAAACAGATAAAAGAGTTAAACAAATAGCCGGGTAAAAATATATCATGACTGAAGATAACAATTACGAACCGCTGCCGAAAAAAGAGCGGATGAAAATCCCCCGGCAAAAAATGCCGGAGCAGGATCCTAAAGAAAGAGTTAAAAATTTTAAAGAAGTACCTTATGGTCTTCCGGCTGATATCGCAAGATTGGAAGCACAGCGATGCATTGAGTGCAAAAAACCGAAATGTGTTGCAGGCTGCCCGGTCGAAGTTGATATCCCGGCCTTTCTGGTAATGGTAGCCAAAGGTGATTTTATCGGCGCCGCCAAAAAAATCAAAGAAACCAATGCTCTCCCCGCTATTTGTGGTCGTGTCTGCCCGCAGGAAGAACAGTGCGAGAAGGTTTGTATTCTGGCCAAAAAACATACTTCGGTGGCCATTGGCTATCTGGAAAGATTTGTGGCCGACTATGAGCGCGAACAGGGCAAAATCGAAATACCCAAGCTCCCCCCAAATACCGGGAAAAAAGTAGCCGTAGTCGGCTCCGGCCCGGCCGGTCTGACGGTTGCGGCTGATCTGGCTCAGATGGGTCATAAGGTTGTCATATTTGAGGCTTTGCATAAAGCCGGCGGTGTTCTTGTCTACGGTATTCCAGAATTTAGATTGCCGAAGACCATTGTTGCCTCAGAGGTCGATTATCTCAAAAAGTTGGGCGTTGAGGTAAAAACCAGTTATGTGGTCGGTAAACTCGATACGGTAGATGAACTGATGGAAATGGGTTTTGATGCTGTCTTTATAGGTACCGGTGCCGGCCTGCCGAATTTTATGCGGATTGAGGGCGAAAATTTTAATGGTATCTATTCGGCCAATGAGTTTTTGACTCGTTCAAATCTTATGGCCGCCTACGATTTCCCGGAAAGAGATACACCGATTCATGTCGGAGAAAATGTTGCCGTGCTTGGCGGTGGTAATACCGCCATGGATGCGGTTAGAATATCGCTTCGTCTTGGCGCCAAAAACGCCTATATTATTTATCGCAGAAGCCGCAAAGAGATGCCGGCTCGTGACGAGGAAATTCATCATGCCGAGCAGGAAGGTGTCCAGTTTAATTTCCTGACCACACCAATCAAATATTTTGGCACCGACGACGGTTGGATAAAACAGATGGAATGTGTCCGGATGGAGCTTGGTGAGCCGGATGCATCGGGTCGAAGACGGCCGATAGTCATTGAAGGTTCCAATTTTGTTCTTGATATTGATACGGTCGTGGTAGCTATCGGCAACTCCTCCAATCCGCTGATCCCCCAGACTACATCAGGCTTAAAGACCAACAAGTGGGGTAATATCGAGGTTGACGAGCGGACCATGATGACCTCCCGTGAAGGTATTTTCGCCGGTGGTGATATCGTTACCGGCGGTGCCACCGTTATCTCGGCGGCCGGAGCCGGCAAAGTAGCCGCCCGCGCGATTCATCGCTATGTTTTAGGATTGCCTTTAATTGAGGAAAAAACGGAAGAGGAAAAGAAGGAACCGGCCAAAGAAACCAAATAAGTATGTTAAGAAAATGCAAACGGTCGGTACTATATTACCGGCCGTTTTTTTATTTATTAAAAAATTTTATTTAGAAAAAAAACAAATAAAAAAATTGAGCAAAAATTTAAGATAGTTTTATTATATATAGGAGGTGCGCTGACATGCCTTTGGGGTATTGCTCACCTTTTCCCTACCAAGTCTATAGTTAAAGGATTTGGTGGCATTAGCATCGACAATAAACGCATTATCACAATGGAGTGGATAGTCGAGGGCGTTGCTCTGATTTTTATTGGTCTACTGATAGCGGTAGTTACATTCCTTGATCCATTTGGAATGGTATCCCGGGCAGTCTATGCACTTTCAATTATTTGTCTTATAGCATTGGCTTTCGTCTCATTATTCACCGGATTTAGAATTAATTTTCTTCCCTTCAGGCTCTGCCCCTTTATTTTCTCAGCTTCGGCAATTCTTATCTATTTAGGAGGGCTTGCAAAATAATTTGTAAGATATTCTTAAGTTGCGTTTCTATATAGATATAATAGTGGAGGTTTTATGTTTAAGAAAATTGCCCTATCGCTAATAATCTTAGGATTTTTTCTCGCTTGCAGCAAGAAATCGACCGGACCGAATCCCGAATCAATTGATTTATTGTTAAGAATTCAGGCCTTACCCGGTGTAGAAGCCACTGAAATTGCGCCTGAGGGAGGATTCGCCCGGGCGTTTGAAATTGATATGGATGTCCCGCTGGATCATAATAATCCCACCGGGCCGACAATTACTCATAAGGTATATCTGTCGCATATTGATTATTCACTTCCGATGTCAATAAAAATCACTGGGTATCGCGCCAGCCGAAATGTAATCGACGAGGTGGCCAGTATTCTTGCAGGCAATCAGATATATATCGGCCAGCGATACATGAGCGAATCATCAAGGCCGAACCCAATAAACTGGCAATATTTGACAATGGAGCAATCAGCCGCCGATCACCATCATCTGGTATCGCTTTTCAAATCGATATATAAAGGCAAATGGGTTAACTCAGGCGTCAGCAAAGGCGGCGTTTCGGCTCTGGCCCATCGAAGATTTTATTCCAATGATGTCGATGTCACCATTGCCAAAGTGGCCCCAATCTGTCTGGCTCCCGAAGACCCCCGACTCGATTCTTTTTTAATAAATGAGGCAGGTACCGAAGATTGCCGAAACAGTCTTAAGGCTTTTCAAAGGCAAATCCTGCAGGACAAGAGTAATATAATTCCGCTAATTTCAAATTATATATCTCAGTCTACGCTGACATTTACAATGGCCCATGAACAGATACTTGAGTATGCCGTTTTGGAATATCCGTTTTCCTACTGGCAGTATGGGACCAGTACCTGTGACGATGTTCCTGGTGCCGGAGCAACTTCTCAGGCAATGTTCGATCATATTAATTCAGCTGTCGGGCTTGATTATTATGCTGATGATTGGCATGATTATTATGCCCCGGTTTTTTATCAGTTTTTCACCGAGTTTGGATATTATGGATTTATTACAGATCATCTCAGCGATCTGCTGACACTGGAACGATATTCAAATGATTTTATGGCGCCATCCGGGGTGGAGATGGTTTTTGATTACACTGTCATGACCGACATACTCAATTGGCTCCGGACCGAGGGCAATAATATAATTTATGTCTATGGTGCCCGTGATACATGGACCGCCGCCGGAGTGGAACTGACTGGTGCGACAAATGCCATAAGAATCGACGAACCGGGTGCTGATCATTCAGTGCAGATAACGCAATTGACTCGTCGAGAAGAAGTCTATGATTCTCTTGAAAGCTGGTTGGATATTGAAATAGATAAGGCGGCTATATCAAGACTATTACCGCCTGAGATGACTCCCAAAAATCGTTTCTACGATGATAATAATTTTTAAATATTAAATCGTTATTTTATTGTATAATAAATTAAACACTATTTATAGTTTAAATAATTATTAAAGACTGGGAGTTAAATATGATCAGAAATATAATAAAAGTGAAATTAATTCTTGCTTTGATTGTTTTCCATAGTTCCTCTATATACGCCGACGAAAAAATTGATGAATGGGGAATGGGTATAATTTCAAAGGCAGATTTTAAAAATGCTTCTGAAATGATTAACTTTCCAGCGGGCGATAATTATGTGTTTGACAAACCAAACGGTCAAAATATCGGATTTATAAACAAGTCTACAGAATATAAAAACTACATTTTTAATGCAATCCGACTGGAAATCGGCGATAGTATAGGCCAAATAATGGATAGAGCGGATTTTAAAGAAATCAATTACGAAGGCGGATGTTTTAAATATTATGAGGAAAAAGACGGTTTTGTTAGAATCCTTAAATACACTTATGATTTTGAAGTATGGATTTCGATTGACAGTCTAAAAACAAAAGAATACTTTCCTCTTTCATGGCCGGAATTTATGCTTTTGAAGAAAGAGTTTCTTATTACCTCGATAAACGAACCAATACAGCTTAAATCAAATCCTGATTCAGTTTCTCAGACAATTATAAAACTGGACAGCAACAGATTTTTAATTACAATTACCGGTGAACAAAAAGGAAACTGGTTTAAGGTTATCGTCAAGGAATACAGTAAACATTACATGGAAGTTAAATCGGAATCGCCTAAATTGCATGAAGGATGGATAGAAGCGTTAGATAAGAAGGGGCATCCATCAATTTGGTATTACACTCGAGGCTGCTAATAAATTTACAGTTAATATAAAGCCGGTCAGATTTTACCGACCGGCTTATTCTCATCTATTCAACAATTGTAATCTACATATTATTAATAATATGAGTCGCGTATTTTGAAGTCGAGACCTTCTTGGCGCCTTTCATCTGACGATGCAGATCATAAGTTACCGTTTTCTTATTAATTGTTTTCTCAATCGCCTTTTTAATGATTATACCCGCTTTATCCCATTTGAGATACTCAAGCATCATCACCGCCGAAAGAATCAGCGAACCGGGATTGACCATATCCTTATCGGCATACTTCGGAGCAGTACCATGAGTCGCCTCAAACAGTCCGATATAATCGCCCATATTGGCGCCGGCAGCCATTCCGAGTCCACCAACCTGCGCCGCGCAGGCATCAGACAGATAATCACCGTTTAGATTCGGTGTTGCCAGAACGCTGTACTCATCGGTCCTGGTCAGAATCTGCTGGAATATCGAGTCGGCAATACGATCTTTAATGATAATCTTACCCTTGGGGGCTTTGCCTTTGTACTTATCCCAGAGTTCATCCTCGGTGATACACTTACTGCGGAATTCGGTTGTCGCCAGCTTGTATCCCCAGTCACGGAAAGCACCTTCGGTGTATTTCATGATGTTACCTTTGTGGACCAGCGTCACAGAAGGAAGTTTATGCGCAATGGCATACTGAATCGCCTTGCGAACCAGATTTTTGGTGGCTGTGACAGAAATCGGCTTGATACCGATTCCCGAATCAGCCCGAATATTGGTTTTCATATTCTTATTGAGCCAGTTAATAACCTTCTTGACCTCTTTGGTGCCTTTTTTCCATTCGATACCGGCATAAACATCCTCGGTATTTTCACGGAAAATGCAGACATTCATCTTCTCAGGATGAGTTACCGGAGATGGAACGCCTTTAAAATAAATTACCGGACGCACGCAGGCGTAAAGGTTCATAATCTGACGCAGGCTGACGTTTAATGAACGAAAACCGCCTCCAATCGGAGTGGTCAAAGGGCCTTTAAGGGCGACATAATAATACTTAATGGCATCGATTGTTTCTTTGGGAAGCCACTCTTTGTATATCCTGTTGGCATTCTCACCGGCATAGATATCCATCCAGACAATTTTCTTTTTACCTTTGTAAGCTTTCTCGACAGCGGCGTCAACCACACGACGGGTCGCCTTCATGATATCACGGCCGATACCATCACCTTCGATAACCGGAATAATCGGCTTGTTCGGAATAACCAGTTTTTTATTCTTAACGGTTATCCGTTTTCCGTCCCCCGGAATCTTAATATGTTTGAATTTTGGTGCCATATTTCTCCTCTCTTAGTATCCTATCTCTTTGAGAACACCTTTGTATTTTTTCGCCGATGTCTGGAGATCTTTCATTTCTGATTTGCTCAGCTTAAGCTCAATAATCTTTTCAACACCCTTGGCTCCAAGAACCACCGGCACGCCAATGTAGATATTCTTAATACCGTACTGACCGGTCAGATGAGCCGAGGCCGGTAAAACTTTCTTTTCATCGCACAGAATTGATCGGGCCATCTGTACCGAAGCCGCCGCCGGAGCATAATAAGCTGAACCTGTTTTAAGCAGTTTAACAATCTCGCCGCCGCCAAAACGGGTTCTTTCTGTGATTTCCTTTATTCTTTTGGCGGAAATCAATTCCTTAATGGGAATACCGCCAACCGTGGCATAACGCGGAAGCGGAACCATCGTATCGCCGTGACCGCCCAGAACCATCGCCTGGATATCGGTCGGTGCCATACCAAGTTCCATTGCCACAAAGGCACGGAAACGGGTCGAATCAAGAACACCGGCCTGACCGCAAACACGATTTGACGGGAAGCCGGTAACTTTGAACATATGATAAGTCATGATATCCAGCGGGTTGGAAACGACAATCACAAACGCCCCGGGGCAATACTTTTTAATATTCTGCGCCGCCGTTTTAACGATATTGGCATTCATATTAAGCAGGTCTTCGCGAGACATACCGGGCTTACGAGCCAGACCGGCTGTCATTATAACCAGATCGGAACCCTTAATATCTTTATACTTATTAGTCCCTGCGACATTGCAGTTATAGCCACGAATCGGTCCGGCCTGGGTCAAATCAAGAGCCTTGCCCTGCGGCATACCCTCAATAATATCAACCATCAAAACATCACCCAGATTGGCCTCAGCCATATATTGGGCACAGCTGGCGCCAACATTTCCGGCTCCGATGATAGAAATCTTCCTATTCATTTCTCCTCCGTTTCGTTTTTTGCATCAATTCTCTAATGCGTTCGCAGAACCGTATGGCCGGCGTTACGCACCAGAGCAACTCTGATACTTTTATTATTATCTACTAACCTATCTATAATTTTCTGTGGATATTTTTCTGTTTTGAAAAATACTCTATCCGAAACATTTTCAGCCAACCCCGAATAAAGACGGATATCAATACGTTGAGCAATTTGAGCCACACGGGACAATTTATGAATCCCAAAATCGTCTTCGCCTTTTACTTTTGCAGACTCCCGCCAGCGATCGACTAACTTATAAAAACTATCCGAACCTATCCCCTCCCGACAGGGTGAAAACAGAATTATAGTTCCACCGTCGGTCACAGCCGTTTGAGAATTTTCGAGAGATTTTTGAAGCTGATACAGACTGCTGTCAAGCGGGGGCCGAACCTCGGCCAAAAGCAAATCATATCGTTTGTTTATTTTCGTTGAATATATTTTCTGCGCCAGTTCGCAGGCTCGTCTGAATGATGAATCAATATTTCCGCAAAAAACCGCCTGAATCTGATTGTTTTTATCCAGGACCGTCTGAATACTCAAAATCGGTTTGTCCGCAATAAGATTCATCAGTGATTGAAGATTTTGCTCAACCGGATTTCCCTCAAGCTTCACCGGTGAGGCATCAAAACTAACCGCCTGCCGATGATTCTGCACCGTCGTTTCATAATCGCACAAGCCCGGAAATATCGCTTTTCGTCCCCCTGTATACCCGGCGAAATAATGCGGTTCGACCGAGCCAATTACAACCACTTTTTTTGCTTCATAAAAAAACTTATTAATGTAAACCGGATGTCCACCCTCAATGTCGCCAAGATGAGTTCTTGAGTTTTTATCTTTGGCATCATGAATCAAAATCCTGTTTTTCAATTTTTCGTACAGAGCACCGAATATCGATTTTAGATGTGTCTCGTCGGGAGGTTGATGACAACCTGTGGCCACCAGGAATTTCGCCTTCTTGCTCAGACGGCCATTCTGATATAATCGATTGAGAATTTCATAAGTTGGCGTAGGGCGACAGGCATCATTAACAACAAACAGGTCAGCCTGAGAAACCGAAAACAACTCTTTCTCGGCCATGGCAACACGGCCGAGAAAAGCATGTGAGTCAATTTCCTTTGCTATCGCCTTACACTCATATAAGTCGCACTCAACAGAATCGGGCAATTTCAACTCCAATTTGTTTTCGCCATAACTAATAGATACAAACATCCTCTTTATCCAAAGAAAAAGGCAAGCTCTATTGCGGCATTCTCCGGCGAGTCGGAGGCATGTACCGAATTTTGTTGAACATCCAGTGCAATCTCCTGCCTTAAGGTGCCGCATGCGGCTTCGTCCGGATTAGTCGCACCGATTAGCGTTCTCATATCCGATACAGCATTAACCTTACCAAGTTTAATCGGTATAACCGGCGATGAAGACATAAATTCTACCAGTGCGTCAATAAACGGTTTACCCTTATGTATGGCATAAAACTCCCGAGCCTTATCCGGCGTTAACTGCACCAGTTTAATATCAAAGATATCAAACCCGGCCCGTTCCAGACGATTTATAATATTGCCGACCAGCTTCCTTTTAAAAGCATCCGGTTTTATTATTAATAGAGTATTTTCCATTCATTTCCCAAATGGTCAATTATTATTTTGCCTTTTTGGCTATTTTGGCACCCAACTCCAGAGCTTTGGCGTTTTTATCTCCGGTTCCTTTGGGTGCCCTGGATAAAACCGCCTCTTTTATGGCCGTCATGGATACAATCCCGGTTAACTCGGCAATTGCGCCCAAAGCTATTACATTAGCTACCATCACATGACCGATCTCCTCGCGCGCCAAACGGGAAAACGGAAAACCATAATAATTCTTGGTCGGAATCTGGGTAACCATTGTGGAATCAACAACCAGCAATCCTTTTTCCTTCATATCCGGATAATAGGTATCACAGGCTTCCTGTGTTAATGCCAAAAGCAAATCAAGCTTCATACTCTTAGGATAATATATTTCCCCTTCCGAAATAACCAGATCGGCACGACTGGCACCGCCTCTGGCTTCAGGACCGTATGATTGTGTCTGTACAACATTTTTGCCATCGCCAACACCAATCGCTTCGGCCAGAATTACACCGGCTAAAATAAGACCCTGTCCACCAGAGCCGGAAAGACGAATCTCATAACGATCGTCTTTTATCTTTTTATTATTCTGCTTCGGTTTACCGGAAGCCATTATTTGCCCTCCTTCCCGGATACACGATCAACCAACGCCTGATATTCATCACAAAACTCAGTCGCATCCGTTTCATGAATAACACCCGTCAGGAACTTACCTTTTAATTTATCCTCCGACATTGTGGCTGCGGCCTTAACCGAAACAGCTTGTTTCTTGATATCATTTATCATAGCCACCGCGTCACCTTCTTTATTAAAGCGACCATAATAGGTGTGGCAATTTGAAATAGTATCAATCAGCGCAAAGCCTTTTTTCTTCAGTCCGCCAATAATCATTCGTTCCAGTGGCTGGACATGATACACCGTTCCTCGGGCAACATAAGATGCGCCTGAGCCAATGGCCAATTTAACCGGGTCAAACTGCTTTTCATAATTACCATACGGTGCCGTCGTAGCCACCTTTCCCCCCGGAGTTGTCGGTGCAAACTGGCCGCCGGTCATACCATAAATTTTGTTATCAATCAATATCGTCGTTATATCAATATTTCGCCGACAGGCATGAATGAAATGATTACCGCCAATAGCCAGAGCATCACCATCACCGGTTATAACAATTACGGTCAGCTCAGGTTTGGCAACCTTAACACCCGTGGCAAAAGCAAGGGCACGCCCATGTGTCGTGTGGAGCGTATTAAAATCAAGATAAACCGGCATACGACTGGAACATCCGATTCCGGAGACAACCACGACTTTATTTTTATCAAGCTCCAAATGATCGATAGCCCGGATTAAGGCTCCCATAACAATACCATTTCCGCACCCGGCGCACCAGACGTTTGGAAAAGCTTTTTTGGGCCGCAGATAATGGTGAATTCTTTCCGAATGTAAAGTTTCTGTCGCCATTATTTCACCGCCTCTCTGATTTTTTCATGTATCTGCTGAGGTGTCATAACGTTGCCATCATATCTCTGCAATGATATTACCTCAGTATGCCGAGGAGCAACCCGACGAACTTCATGCACTATTTGCCCCATATTCAACTCGGCCACAATCACCTTCCTAACATGTTTTAACATATCCCGAAGCTGTTCATCAGGAAATGGCCAGATCGTTAACGGCTGGATAGCACCCACCTTAATTCTACGTTCGCGCGCCATTTTAATTGCCTGAAAAGCCGTTCGCGCTACAGTGCCATAAGAAAAAACGGCAATATGAGCATCCTCCATCTTCTCCAATCTAATCTTGGTGATCTCATCGGCGTACCGTTCAATCTTACGCCGCAATTTATTTAGTTTATCGACGATTTCTTTGGACTTTGCTGTCGGAAAACCATCCTGATCATGAGTCAAACCGGAAACATTGTAACGATAACCTTGACCAAATGATGCCATCGGACTAACCAGACTGGGTGTAATTTCAAAATGACGATACCATTCACTGGGTACATCCGGTTTATGACGTTTGGCTACCTCAATTTCGCCCTCTTCCGGAATAACCATCATTTCGCGCATATGCCCGAGAACCTCATCAAGCAGTATCGTTACCGGAGTGCGGAAACGTTCAGCCAGATTAAAAGCCCTGACCGTTTCATGAAAACAACCTTCCACAGTCGAAGGGGCAACGGTTATGGAAGTATAATCACCATGCGGTCCCCAGCGAGCCTGCATCGTATCGGATTGCGATATTTTGGTCGGTAAACCGGTTGACGGCCCGCCCCGTTGGACATTTACAATAACACAGGGCGACTCGGTCATATAGGCGTAGCCAATATTCTCCACCATAAGAGAATATCCGGGGCCTGATGTGGCCGTTATTGATTTGCAGCCGGCATTGGAAGCCCCAATAATCGCCGCCATTGATCCAATTTCATCCTCCATCTGGATAAATTTACCGCCTCGTTTTGGCATTTCGCGGGCCATGCCCTCAGCGATTTCGGTCGATGGAGTAATCGGATATCCTGCAAAAAACTCGGCACCGGCATAAAGAGCGCCGTACATACAGGCCTCATTACCCTGCATGAGCCTTGCTTTTGATCCTTTAATATTCATCATCTTACTCCATTATTTAAATGTAGAGGTTATGGCAAAATCCGGACAATGGAGCCAGCAGATTTCACATTGTGTACATAATTCCGGATGAGCCATAACCGGTTTGCCGTCGCGATCGGGTTCCAGCACTTTGGTTGGGCAAAAGGCAATACAAAGATTGCATGCTTTGCACCAGTGAAGAAATATATTCAGGGGAGGCGTCTTCCCGTCATATTTATATTTCTTTCGGGCAGGCTTGGCATCGGCTGCCGCCTGCGGTTCAGTCTTCCCCGAAATCTTTGGTTCTTTTTCTCTCCCCTCAGATGTCGGATTTTTATCGGTCATGCTAATTCTCCTTTGGAGACTATCATAGACGTTTAAGGTTTATTCATTTTTTCTTTTTAATCGCTGATTATTTTACCCCTTTTTTTACTTTCTTTGTTTTCGTCGGCTTTTTTTTTGTTGGTTTAGCGGTCTTTTTTATAATCTTCTTTTTCTTTTCCTCAGCCATCTTTTCCTTAAGCAAAATCGGCAGTTGAGTTGGCGATGCTGCCACCGGAATTCCGGCCGCTTCCAGAGCCTTAACCTTTTCCGCGGCAGTTCCGGAACCGCCCGAAATAATAGCGCCGGCATGGCCCATACGCTTTCCGGGAGGCGCCGTTCGTCCTGCAATAAAACCAACAACCGGTTTGGTCATTTTCTTTTTGATAAAATTGGCGGCACCCTCTTCATCGCTGCCGCCGATTTCACCAATCATAACGACCGCCTTGGTGGCTTTATCATCTTCAAATGCCTGTAGTGTATCAATAAAATTAGTACCGATTATTTGATCTCCGCCAATTCCGATACAGGTCGTTTGACCCAGTCCGGCGCAGGTCAGTGCCCAGATGGCCTCATAGGTCAGGGTGCCGGAACGTGAGACAACGCCCACCGGACCTTTGACGCAGATATTACCGGGCATAATTCCTACCTTGGATTGATCGGTTGAAATAAGTCCCGGACAATTGGGGCCTATCAGACGGATACCTTTTTCTTTGATATACTTATAAACCTTCATCATATCATTGGCCGGAACGCCCTCGGTTATACAGACAATCAAGGAAATGCCGGCATCAGCCGCCTCATAGATGGCGTCAACCGCAAACGGCGGCGGAACATAAATAACCGATGTATTGGCCTTGGTTTTTTTGACCGCCTCGGCCACTGAATTAAATACCGGAATTCCAGATACCTTTATTTCGCCTTTGCCGGGGGTAACGCCGCCAACAACATTGGTGCCGTATTTTTTCATCTGAGCAGCATGGAAGGAGCCATCCCGGCCGGTAATACCCTGGACAACCACCTTAGTCTTTTTATTAATAAATATACTCATTATATCTTCCCCGTCTCAATCTCATCAAGTTTGGCCAGTCTAATCGCTTCTTTGACGACATTATCAAGAGTATCCGCCGATTTCAGATTTACTTGCTTAAGAATCTTTCGAGCTTTGGCTTCGTTGGTCCCGGTCAATCGAACAACAATTGGTATTTCCGGTTTCAACTCTTCATAAGCCATAACAATTCCGGCGGCAACATCATCGCATCTGGTAATACCTCCAAAGATATTTATCAGGATAGAGCGGACATTGGGATCGCTGAGAATAATACGCATCGCCGTCAGCACTTTTTGCGGGTTGGATGAACCGCCAATATCCAGGAAGTTGGCCGGTTCGCCGCCATAATACTTGACCAGATCCATCGTGGCCATAGCCAGTCCGGCGCCATTGACAATACAACCGATGTTGCCATCGAGCTTCACAAACGAAAGGTCGCCTTCGCGAGCCTCAACCTCGGCCGGATTTTCGGCATCAAGGTCTCGCATCTCCGAAATCTCTTTTTGCTGGAACAATCCGTTATCATCAATATTAATCTTGGCATCAATAGCCAGAACTTTGCCATCCGGGGTTGTAATCATAGGATTAATTTCAACCAGCGAAGCGTCGGCTTTCCAATAAACATCATACAGTTGCATAATAATTTTCGCCGCCTGGCGAATCAGCTTGATATCCTTGTAAAGTTTTGAGGCCAGTTCGCGAGCCTGATAACCTCTCAGGCCCAAAATCGGATCGACCGCCAGTTTATGAATTTTTTCCGGCGTCGTGGCGGCTACTTCTTCGATATCAATGCCGCCTGCCGCCGAAACCATAATAACCGGGCACTTGGTTACCCGATCGATAATTATACCGACATAACTTTCGGTAACAATTTCGACCGCCTCGGTAATTAATACTTTCTTGACGGTTAATCCTTTAATATCCATACCCAGAATTTTCTGAGCCCAGACACGGACCGCTTCAACATTTTCAGCATACTTAACGCCGCCGGCCTTGCCACGACCGCCAACGTGTACTTGCGCTTTGACCATTACCGGTCGGTCGAGTGATTCCATAATTGAGACAGCATCGGCCACATTAGTCGCCACCTCACCAGAGGGAACCGGCATTCCGGCTTGGAGAAAGAGCTCCTTGGCTTGATACTCATGTATCTTCATTCGCCTCTCCAGTTGTTAAAGACCTAGAACTTATTCTAGTTCTTTCTATTTGCTATAAATGATCGTGCAAACCCCATCAATTTATCACGATCGTTATCTTCCGGTTTATCCAAAACTTTTTCCATTAAATAATTCAAAACATCTCCAACTAAAGGCGATTCGGACAGTTCAAACGTTTTCATAATATCCGCGCCGTTAACGGCCAAATCTCCCAGTCCAAAAGGAGGTTGTTTTTCTATTTCATCTCTGATGGCTTGCTCAAACTCATCAACATCTTCGGTAGTACCGCCCATCCCCTGCGCTATAACATCGGCCCGACGAATATCCAGCAGATCGAAAATCAAATCCTGACCGACCCGTCTAATCAGACGTCGCATCCCCTTATCGGTTACGGCGGTTGTGAACATATGACGATCGACCAGTATCTTGACTTTTCTGATAATCTCGGTGGAATAACGAAGTCTTTTAAGGACCTTATCGGTTACTCTGGCTCCGGTTTTTTCGTGGCCATAAAATGTTGCCCCACCCTCTACTAATTGTTTGGCTCGCGGTTTGGTTATATCATGAAAAAGCGCCGCCAGTCGCATATGCAACTTGGGCGGCGTTTCATCGATCATAACCAATATATGTTCAAAAACATCATACTTGTGGAATCCTCCCGGTTGATCGACACCAACCGTTTCTTCCAATTCGGGTAAAATTTCTTTTAGAAGTCCGCTTTCCTGCATCAGTCGAAAGCCAACTGATGGCTCTTTCGCTTGAACTAATAATTTATTTAACTCTTCGTTTATTCGCTCAATGGAAACCGATTGCATAAGCGGCGCATATTCTTTAATAGCCTTTAATGTTTTCGGCTCAATTGAAAATTCAAGCCGCGCCGCAAACTGTATGGCCCGTAACATTCGTAAAGGATCTTCAGGAAATGCCCGTGTCGATACCATTCTAATCTGTTTCTTTTTCAGATCAAGCTGACCGTTTAAAGGATCAATAAGTTCTTCATTGTCAAGCGATTGGGCCATAGCATTTATGGTAAAATCGCGACGGCTGAGGTCATCCTCAACACTAAGATTGGGATCAAATGAAACCTCAAAATCCTTATGCCCGACACCGGTTGAATATTCTTTCCGCGGCAGGGAAATATCAAAAGTGTAAGGACCGCTATCCCGTTTTTGCGTAAATTTGATGACGCCAAAAGAACGTCCGACAAGATCAACTTTGCCATGATTTTTTAATAGTTTTGAAAGATTGCCATAAGGAATACCGCAAACAAGATAATCCCTGTCTTTGGCCTCATTGGTACAACTCAGGAGTCGGTCACGAACGGCACCGCCAACTTCATAAATCTGTCCCTGCCTTAATATGTCATAAACAACCGTATCTGAGATAGTACACATAATCAATTGAGAGTAATTCTCGTTCCGGATTTACCACGCAGGGCTCGTCCGGCATTTTCAATAGAAGTAATAATAAGTTCTTCCCCACCATTTTTTACAAACTGTAAGGCGGCCCTTATTTTTGGTCCCATAGAACCGGGCGGAAAATGTCCCTCGGCCATATATTGTTCGGCTTCGGCGACTGTCATCGTATCAATCGGTTTTTCATTTTCTGTGCCAAAATTAAGCGAAACCTTATCAACTGAAGTTAATATCAGTAATATCTCTGATGAGATTTCTCTGGCCAGGACAACCGACGCCAGATCCTTGTCAATAACAGCATCTAACCCCTCCAGGTTGCCGTTTTCATCGATGTAGGCCGGGATGCCTCCGCCACCGGCCGCGATTACAATCGTTCCGCTGTCAACCAATGTTTTAATTGTTTTCGACTCAACAATTGACAATGGCTGTGGCGATGGTACAACACGCCGCCAACCACGGTTGGCATCTCTTTTCATTACCCAGCCCCGCTCAGAGTTGAATTTTTTGGCCTCATCATCGGTATAAAACTGTCCGATAAATTTGGATGGGTCGGCAATCTGGGGATCGTCCTTATCGATTATAACCTGAGTTATAATGGTAGCAACCGGTCGGTCAAGCCTCTCCTTTTTCAAACGATTCTGAAGCGATTGTTCAATCATATACCCGATACCGCCTTCGGTATCGGCCACACATATACCCAGCGGCAGAATCGGCGCCTTGTCTCGCGCCAATTCAACCCGCAGGATGGCGTTACCAACCTGCGGGCCGTTGCCATGCGTAATGGCGAGCTTATATCCGGCTCTGGCCAACTCGACAATACTATCGAGTGAACTACGCGTATTTTTAAACTGCTGCGTTATATTATCCTTAATATCAGGGTGGGTAATAGCATTACCACCCAGTGCAATAACCGCAATTTTTCCGCTTAAAGTCGCCATATAAAAATAAGACTACTTTTTCTTGGCCTTACCTTTCGATTTCTTAGTCGGTTTGAAAGCGTTCCCGAGAACATCTTTCAGTGTTGGCTGACCGATTTCCTGCAGGTCATAGTATACCCGCACCGACGGCTTCTTAATATTAACTACCCGGCGCAAATCGATCGGAGTGGCAATAATAACCGTATCACAGTCAACCTTATTGATTGTTTTCTCAAGGTCGGCCAGTTGCTTTCCGGAATATCCCATCGCCGGAAGCAGGGTACCGATATCGGGATACTTCTCAAAGGTTTCGGTCATCTTACCAACCGTATAACCGCGCGGATCAACCGTTTCGGCGGCACCGAATTTAGCCGCCGCCATCATACCGGCACCATATTTCATTCCGCCATGGGTGGTGGTTGGACCGTCTTCAACAACAAGGACTCTCTTGCCGCGAATCATATCCGGATCCTCTACCCGCAGTGGTGAAGCGGCATCGACAACTATCGCTTGGGGATTATAATAAGCGACATTCTGACGAACCTCGTCAATACCTTCCTGTGAAGCCGTATCAATCTTATTTATAACGATAACATCCGCCAGCAAAAGATTATTCTGTCCGGGATAATAATTGATTTCGTGTCCCGGGCGATGCGGATCTACAATAGTTATCAGCAGATCGGTTTGGTAAAATGACATGTCATTGTTCCCGCCGTCCCAGAGAATAATATCGGCCTCTTTTTCGGCTTCACGGACAATCTTCTCATAATCGACGCCGGCATAAACAATAACGCCTTTGTTAATATGCGGTTCGTACTCTTCCATCTCCTCGATAGTACACTTATGCTTTTTTAGATCATTCAATGTGGCAAACCGCTGGCAGGCCTGCTTGGCCAGATCACCGTAAGGCATGGGATGACGAATCGCGACTACTTTAAGACCCATATCAATTAAGACCTGGGCAACCCGACGGCTGGTCTGGGATTTTCCACAGCCGGTGCGGATAGCGCAAACCGAAACAACCGGCTTATTTGATTTAATCATTGTCGGGGCGCCGCCCTCGATAGCAAAACGAGCGCCACACGAATTTACATAGGCGGCTTTGTCCATAACATAGTCGTAGGGAACATCAGAGTATGCAAAAACGACTTCTTCAACATCATTATCAACAATCAGATTCAGAAGATCTTCTTCCGCGCAAATCGGGATGCCTTTCGGGTAACCGGGGCCGGCTAAGGCTTTTGGATAAACTCTGCCTTCAATATCAGGAATCTGGGTGGCCGTAAAAGCGACAACCTGAATATCCTTACGACCGCGATATAGTACATTAAAGTTATGAAAATCTCTTCCAGCCGCACCCATTATTATTATCTTCTTTATCTTTGGCATTTATATCTTCTCCTTCTAAATTATTTATACGTCATATTTACTATTATTAGAATTTTATATCACCATCAGATAAAAGATAACCTGATCAGAATAACATTATTCAGCACCAGTAATGACCCGCGCCGTTTCATTGACATTGTTTGATGGCTGTTTAACATAAACCTATCTGTATTCACTATCCAAATAGTTGTTTAATTATTATCAATCTGCGCCTTCTGTATTTTACCTGAATAATCGATGTAAACCGATTTCCATTCCGAAAAAACATCTATTCCGGCGATTCCGGCTTCACGATGTCCGTTACCTGTATCCTTAACGCCGCCAAACGGAAGATGTACTTCGGCACCAATAGTCGGAGCATTAATATAAAATATGCCGGTATAAACGTCGCGCATGGCCGTAAAGCCATTATTGACATCCTGAGTATAAATCGAGGCCGAGAGCCCATAGGCCGTATTGTTGCACATCTTAATTCCCTCTTCGAGAGATGAGCATTCCGTAATCGAGGTCACCGAACCAAAAATCTCTTCCTGGAAGATGGTCATATCGGGAGTGACATCGCCAAAGATAGTCGGCTCAGTATAGTACCCCTTGTCATAATCGCCGCCGGTCAAACGCCCGCCGCCACAGAGCAATTTGGCGCCATCCTTGTTTTTGCCGATGTCCATATAATTAAGAACCGTGTTCATTTGCGCCTCGTTTATTGCCGGTCCCATATCGACTGTTTCATCCAAACCGTTGCCAACCTTAAGCGCTTTGGCACGAGCCACCAGCTTTTCGGTAAACTCCTTGATAACATCCTTATGGACTATCATCCGCGATGAAGCAGTACATCTTTGACCGGTTGTCCCGAAAGCGCCCCAAACGGCACCTTCAACGGCCAGATCAATATCGGCATCATCCATAATCAAAATGCAGTTCTTACCGCCCATCTCAAGATGACATCCCCGAAAATCAGAGGCGCAGGCTTCGGAGACTTTGCGACCGACCTCGGTTGAACCGGTGAAACTTATAACGCTCACATCTTTGTGTGTCATCAGCGGCTGACCGACCGAACCGCCCGAACCGGTAACCATATTGACCACCCCGGCCGGCAGTCCTTCTTCTTCCATCATTTTTACGTAATTATAAACCGACAGCGGAGTATCGGTGGCCGGCTTGATAACAACCGTATTTCCACAGATTAGCGCCGGCATCATTTTCCATGACGGAATAGCCATCGGGAAATTCCACGGGGTTATCATACCGCAGACTCCCTTGGGCTGCCTGACGGACATCATAAATTTGTTCGGTAGTTCTGAGGGAGTGGTGAAGCCAAACAAACGTCGCCCTTCACCGCCCATATAGTACCCCATATCAATTGCTTCCTGAACATCCCCTCTGGATTCCTTGAGAATCTTGCCCATCTCGCGCGTCATATCACGAGAAGCTTCCTCCTTCTCTTTGACCAAACGATCGGCGATTTTGTAGACCAACTCGGCCCGCTTCGGAGCCGGAACCAACCGCCACTTCATGTATGCTTCTTTGGCCGCGGCCACGGCATCGTTAACATCATCCTCCGAGGATTTTTGGAAAACACCGACGACTTCATCTATATTAGCCGGATTACGATTCTCAAAAGTTTCACCGGTCACGGATTCGACCCATTCGCCGTTTATAAAATTTTTGTAAACTTTGGGATCAGGCATGTGATACTCCTGTTATTTTAATTGTCATAATATTATTTTTTTTTGACCTCATAATTGTGAAAATATTCACAGTATATTCTTTTCAAGAAAATCAATATATTGATATTTCTATAATTGTCAAATCCTTTTGAATACATAACTTCAGGCGATTTGAGTTTTTTTCGATCGTCTCATTCTAATTGGTAATTTTCCAAAATATGCTAATAAATCGGCTAAATGAGAAAGATCAGAAATTAAGAGAAAAAGTAGAAATAATCAAAATAAAAGCGGGCATTTTCTAAGAAAACCGCCCGCTGAAGCTGGATAATATTTGAGTTAGACTTCCATTATGTCAGACTCTTTGGTCTCCATAGCCTCATCGATTTCGTCAGTATATTTGTTGGTTAATTCCTGAACCTTTTCGGTTCCTCGTTTTAGATCGTCTTCAGAAATTGATTTATCTTTTTCGGTTTTTTTAAGGCTGTCATTGGCCTCGCGACGGATATTTCTGATCGCAACTTTGCCATCTTCGGCGATTTTCTTGCAATGTTTCACCAGTTCCCGACGCCGTTCCTCATTCAGCGGAGGAATCGGAAGCCGGATAATATTGCCCTCCACCTGCGGATTAAGACCCAAATCGGCGACCTGAATTGCCTTGGAAATCTCTCCGACAATTGACTTATCCCAGGCCTGAACCACCAATAATCTTGATTCCGGGGCCGAAACCGAGGCCAGCTGATTAAGCGGCATAACTGTCCCATGATAGTCAACGCGTATTGCATCCAACAAAGAGGGAGATGCTTTCCCGGTGCGCAGCGATCCAAAATCCCTTTTCACCGATTGCAGACTTTTATTCATCTTTTCTTCAGCATCTGATAAAATTTGTTTTGCCATCGGATTATACCTCCGGTTAATAGATATTTTCTTAATCTGTTACGACTGAACCGATTTCTTCTCCAAGAACTACTTTTTTCAAATTTCCCGAAGTTCCCTGATTAAAAATAATCACAGGAACTTTGTTATCTTTACACATGGAAATAGCCGTCAAATCCATAAAACGCAATTCCCGCTTAATAACATCAAGATAGGATAGTTCCCGTAAGAATTTAGCCTCCGGCTCCAGTCTGGGGTCAGCCGAATAAATTCCATCAACGTTGGTAGCTTTTATTAATACTTCGGCGCCCAATTCATTGGCCCTTAAGGCAGCCGCCGTATCAGTAGAAAAATATGGATTACCGGTCCCGGCGGTCATAATGACAATTCTGCCCTTTTCCATATGTCTGATAGCCCGACGACGAATATAACTCTCGGCAAACGATTCGATTCGGATAGCTGACATAACTCTCGTCTTGGAACCTAATCTCTCCAAATTATCCTGCAGAGCCAGGCCGTTGATTACAGTGGAGAGCATCCCCATATTGTCGGCAGTTACTCGATCCACACCGGTTTTGGAAATTTCCAGCCCCCGAAATATATTTCCGCCGCCAACAACAATAGCTATCTCCAACCCCAGGTCCTTAATTTCTTTAATCTGGCGGCAGATCAATTCAATTGTGTCGTAATCAATGCCAAATATTTTAGGACCGACCAGGGCTTCTCCGGATAGCTTTAATAATATCCGACGATACTTTAATTGTGGGTCGGCATCCATAGGCTATTGTCCCAGCATAAAGCGAGCAAACCGTTTGATAGTTATATTTTCGCCAATTTTAGCAATAATATCATTTAAAATGCTTTTGATAGTACGATCATTATCTTTGACAAAGGCCTGTTCCAGAAGACAGGTTTCGGCAAAATACTTTTCCAGTTTGCCATCGACGATTTTATCAATAATTTTTTCCGGTTTGTCTTCGTTGAGAGCCTGCTGACGATAAATCTCTTTTTCCTGATCAATCATCTTTTGATCGATATCTTCGCGTCTGATAGCAATCGGATTGGCGGCCGCAATTTGCATCGCAATATCTTTGGCAAAGGCCTGGAAATCTTCATTACGAGCAACAAAGTCGGTCTCACAGTCAACTTCAACCAAAACACCCAGTTTACTGCCGGGATGAATATAAGAATAAATAACACCTTCGGCGGTTTCCCGTCCGGCTCTTTTGGCCGCTTTGGCAATACCTTTTTCCCGAAGATAATTGATTGCTTTGTCAATATCGCCGTCGGTTTCGGTAAGAGCTTTTTTGCAATCCATCATACCGGCGCCGGTTTTATCTCTAAGTTCTTTTACTGTTTTTGCCGAAATGGTCATTGGTTCGTCCTCATAGCTCAGCTTTCATCGGGTGAAATGTATGTAGTTACGCGTGTAGCGGAATTTTCCGAGACCGTTCCCATTATCTCTTCTTCGGTTATTGATTGCGATGCATTCATAATTGCGTCACCAATTTTTTTGGTAATAACCCTGATTGATTTGATAGCATCGTCATTGGCAGCAATCGGAAAATCGATAGGATCGGGGTCGGCGTTGGTGTCAATAATACCGATAATAGGAATGCCGAGTTTGGACGCCTCGGCTACCGCAATATTTTCCTTTTTTGCATCAACAACAAAGACCAGGCCGGGGAGAAAATTCATATCTTTAATACCGCCCAGTACTTTTTCGAGCTTGGCAATCTGATGATCAAACTTGGATCGTTCTTTTTTCTTAAACTTCTCAAGTTCGCCCTCTTCTTTCATCCGTTCCATATCTTTAAGCCTTTTAATGGAGGCTTTAATTGTCGAGAAGTTGGTCAGCATACCACCCAGCCATCGTTCGGTAACAAAAAACTGTTTACACCTTATCGCTTCATCTTTAACAACATCTTTGGCCTGTTTCTTGGTGCCGACAAATAAAATTGACTGCCCCTTGCCAATTATTTCCCTGACTTTCCGGCAGGCCTGATTAATCGCCTCCAGAGTTTTGTTCAGGTCAATTATATAAATACCATTGCGGGAGGTGAAGATGAACGGTCTCATCTTCGGATTCCATCTCCGGGTCTGATGACCAAAATGCACCCCGGCTTCAAGTAATTCTTTCAAATGCTCAATTGCCATTTGGGAACCTCTTTAGATTTGGTTTTTTCCTTCCATCCTGCCTTGTGATTTCGGGCCGGGCTACCGGACCCCCGAGTATCAAACAGAATGTGTTTATTTCCGGACAAACCGGATAGTTTTCTCTAACGCTTCGAATACTGGAATCGTTTGCGAGCTTTTGGCTGACCGTATTTTTTCCTTTCGACCGCTCTGGGATCACGAGTCAAAAACCCGTTTTTCCTCAGGATCGAATGAAGGTCAGAATCAAGCTTCGCCAGCGCTCGGGACAAAGCCAGTCGTACTGCACCGGCCTGGCCGGAAAGACCGCCGCCCTTAACACTGCAGATTATATCAAGTTTGCCGATTGTCTCAGTCTTGATCATCGGGGAATTAACCAGATCAACCAGTGTATCGCGTTTGACATAATCTTTTAACGATTTGTTATTAATAAGAAATTTACCGCCGCCCACCTTTATACTGGCTCGGGCAACAGCTTCTTTTCTTCTGCCGGTTGCGGCAAATACATTTTCACTCATTTACAATCTCAAATATATCAATCAAATAATTTCAACGATTCCGGCTTTTGAGCCTGATGCTTATGATTGGTATCGGCATAAACATGAAGTTTGTCAATAATCTTCCGACCCAAACGAGTTTTCGGCAACATCCCCTTAACGGCATGAATAAAAACCGACGGGGAATCTTTCTGCATCAGTCGCTCAAAGCTTGTTTCTTTCAAACCACCGGGATAACCGGAATATTTATAATATTTCTTATCCAGCTCTTTTTTGCCGCTCATAACAACCTTGGAAGCATTAATTGCGATAATATAATCCCCGGTATCAAGATGAGGCGTAAAAGTTGGCTTGTCTTTGCCGCGCAAAATATCGGCAACTTTAATTGCGGCTTTCCCCAGAGTTGCACCCTGAAGATCAACCACAAACCACTTTCTTTTTATGTCATCAGCTTTTGGTATATACGTTTTCATTTCACCCTTAATCCAGTTAACGGTTTCACATTCCATAAAGCCTTTCAATATAGTCCAATTTCCAATACTGTCAAGAAATTTATAGCTATTTTTTAATCTTTTCTTAAGTCGGCAAAATCTATCAATATATTAGCTATCTTGTTGGTATAAATATAATTGTCGGCTATTCAATCCCGGCTGATTTAGAAAATTATTTGGTTTTTTTGAGTTTTAATTTGTATCTGGCGTCAAAGTTTTTACCGGTTGTACAACTGCCGCATGAGGCCATCCGCAGTCGTTTGCGACGCGGGTATTCCCTGCCGCAACCGGGACAATAATATAAATACCGGCAGGCCAGCCTTAAATCAGGATGCTCTTTAGCCTTCAGAGATACACCCAGCCTGTTCGCCATATTTTTAAATCGCCGCCCATGATTCGGGTAGAAATAATGAATCATCTCATGCGCCAGCGTATCTTCAATATCACCCCGGAAAATCATATGATACTTCCGGCCAATTGTTATCTCATTTTTTACGGGATTATATGATCCTGCTATAAGCATCCGCTCCGAATACTTTATAGTTAATCGCGGAATTTGATTATTGAATAATTTAAAATTTAGCCTGTTAAAAATTTTATACAGCTCTGAAACAGCCGGTAATTCCTGATCCGGTTTATTTTCGATTTGTTTTTCAGTAACTTCTAATTCATCTATACTTTTTACTTCATCAACATCCGGCACCGAAAGCAATTCGGGGAAGATATTTAACGCATCGAAGAGATCATAATTACTCTCTTTTAATACCTGAAGCTGTTTCCTGCCATATCTCATTCCATAATTATGGTACATTCAAAAAGCAAAAAAGAAAAGATAAAAACGAATAGCCCATCCGTACTCGACAAAGACATCATTTCCGCATCTCTCGATGTCATTCCCGCGAAGGTCGAAGATTCGCCGTGGCGGGCGGGGACACATCATTTACGGACAAACCGGCTCTGAGCCTTCTTTGTATTTATAATTTAGCAAATATACAATATCCAAAATATTAATCAAATCATCAGTATTCACATCGGCGCATCTAATAATTGGTGAACATAACGGTTCAGGATCTTCTTTGTATTTGTAATTAATTAAATATACTATATCAAGAATATTAATAAGTTCATCATTGTTAACATCGCCACAGATATATGGTTCATAAGTGTATGGAACCCCATAATATTCCATTGATGGATCACCATAGAGATTGAAATCAAACATATTCTGTTGCGATTGCCATCCCCACCAGAAGAAAGCGTATTCATATTGCTCTTTTGAATTATAAAGAGCTGGCCCTAATGGATAAAAATTCATCAACATATTTTCAGTAAAATAGTAATCTATTGACGCATTGCCTCCGCCATCTCTATCTTCCCAACCAATTCGGTACCATGAAACACGTGAGGAGGCCACAATTCCGGCTGAACCATGTCTTAATAACTCGCGGGCAAGGTTTTCTTCCTCAGGCCAGCCATTATTGCAGGAACATGAGAATATGATCGAGGGGTAGTCATCATTCAGAAGGGGGACATCCGTATTGGTCAGAAAATATTCATGTTCTATTTCATCCGGATCTTCTGATTCAGGAACATTATCACCATCATCATTATCCCACCAAATCCTGGCCACACGATTATAACCGCCATGCGCCCACCAGTTAACCAGGCCATAATTACCGGCGGGCCACTGGGCCATCACATTATCATGAGTTAAGGGAAAATCGTCCAAACCACTTAAATGTAAATAGCTTGGTTGTAAGCCCTGCCCTTCATACATTGTCGTATAGGTCCATCCGTACGAAAATAACATAGCATTTATTAATTCCAGCATCAATTTCCCTCCGTCAGTAGGAGGCCACCCGCTAAAATCCTCATTATAAAAATTACTCATGGCCCCTAATAGGAGGGCGTTATACTTCCATGAGGACATATCGCTTTCAGTATTGATTAATTTCCAACAAATATCGTTAACCGTTGTTGCATCGCTATATGGAATTCGACCGACAAA
>CBFCZE010000021.1:0-30349 GCA_965602655.1 uncultured bacterium | reverse complement strand
ATACCCGGTGAAAAGAATATCTTTGCCGATTTTATCTATTTCGTACTCCTTAAATCTTATGGCCTTATCCGGATGTCTGATTCCCAAATCGTTTATCGCATCCAAACCCTGTCCTATAATCATGGGTGCTGTTATAAAATGAAATTTATCGACCAAATGTTCCCGAATAAATGAGGTCGCCAGCCGCGAGCCTCCCTCAACAAGAATTGAACTGATTCCGAATTGCCCGGCCTTGTCAAGGAAATCGTTCAGCGATAGACCGTTTTTGTTTTCTTTTATATTCCAGACTGTAAGATTTTTTATTTTAAATTTATCAGCCGATTTTGAAAAAGAAACCGATGTGGCCACAATCGTTTTGCAGTCGTCATTATGTTTGAACAGATTTATATTTCCGGTAAATTTTGAATTCCGAGAGAGTATTATCCGATACGGATTGTTTCCTTTTATCAATCTCACGGTTAAACCCGGATTATCCGCCCTGACCGTTCCGGAGCCAATAACAATAGCATCATATTCTGCTCTCAAACGATGAGCAAATTTTCGGCTTGCCTGACCGGATATCCATTGCGAGTGGCCGGTCAAGGTTGCGATACGCCCGTCTATCGATTGAGCCATTTTCAGAACAACAAACGGCCGCCCGGTAGTTATAAATTTAAGATAAACTTCATTCAGCCGTTTAGCCTGTTTGGCCAGGACATTGCCGGTAACTTCGACACCGGCTTTTTTCAAACACCGAATTCCGCAGCCATTGACCATTCGATTGGGATCTTTGATAGAATAAACAACCCGCTTAACTCCTGCACGAATTATTGCCTCGGTGCAGGGATCAGTCCGCCCGACATGACAGCAGGGTTCGAGTGTAACATATAACGTGCTGCCTTTTGATAAGTTACCGGCCTGAATTAAAGCTATTCTTTCAGCGTGGGCAGTTCCTGCCTTCCTGTGATACCCCTGCCCGACAATACGATTGTTTTTGACAACAACCGCCCCGACCATCGGATTGGGCGCGGTCTTCCCTCTCGCTTTTTTCGCCAGTTCCAGCGCCATCTCGATATATTTTTCGTCAGCCTTGTCGGCCATAAAAAGACCCCAACATATATATATCGGGGCGAGTATTCAGGCGTACAACATTACGCCCAAACTTTATCTTCTCCCATCCGGACTATACCGTCGGCATCGGAATTTCACCGATCCAACCAGCGTTAACTGGCTCGCGGGCTTTCACCGCCGGTCGAGGATTTTCGCCTCACCCCGAAGATTTCGATTAATATATATAGAAACCAAAAAAACGCAAGCAGAAAATGTGATATAGAAACTCAATGGTATATACTATATTTAACATAAAGAATTTTCAAAGGAAAATTCTATTAGATGAACAAATTATTAATTAGAAAGGATTAATGGTTTTATTATGAGCGATATAATTAAACATAAGCCAATTGAAGGTATTTTAAACCGAGAATTATCAATAGCTTTGGCCGAGCCAATAATTGGCAAATATTCGCCTTACTTAAAAGAGTTGATTAATTATGCTACAAACGTCTTAACTCGCTGTGAGCAATCTACAAAAAGAAATAAGGGAGCCAATTTATCACCAATTTGTCTATATTACCAAGCAATCCAATTTACTGACGGTATAGAGGTTTTAGTATCACAGAGTTGTTTTGCCGCAACTAAACCTCTTCTACGTAGCCTCATGGAAGTTACATTTTCTATGGAATATATGATTGAAAACAATTATGAGTTGCTTTCTAAGGCTTGGTTGGCTCAAAGTTATTTAAAAAGAATAGCCTCTTTAGAGTCATTAGATTCCTCTACACCAAAGGGTAAGGCATTTCAAAAAGGCCTTAGAAACGACAAATTTATTGATCCGGATAATATTAATATTACGGATCGGAAAAATATTAAATTAGAAATAGATGATATTAATAGGGTACTTTCAAAATCAAAATTCAATAGCATTGTTAGCGCATTTAAGGGAAAAGATAAAATAAAGAATTGGTATCAATTAAATGATGGTCCAAGAAATTTTGAAATATTGGCGAAGGAATTAAGACGACAAAGCGAGTATGAGACGCTTTATAGACGTTTCTCCGATACTGTGCACGCCATAAATACTCGTGAAATAGTGGAAGAAATAAATGGCATTAAAGTATTTGTACCTATAAGAAGAATGTTAGAACTTGACGATAATATATTTATATTGGCTGGCGCTTTTTTAAATAACTGCACATTAGCTTTAGGGTCAAAATTCCGTCCAGAAGAAAACATTAGAAACCAAATTAAGGAAATTGTATTAAGACATCGCCCGGAAGACTTTCAATCTGGAACACAAGGTTCCTGATCTACACTTACTGGTTAGTCCATGTCCATTTGATAGCAATTACCATCATTCTTAGCTAATCCGGCAACCTCAAAAATCTTTCCAACAACATGAACATAGCATGGATGTTGCTTTTGCTTTTCTTCAAAATGTTTTTTAAATATACAATTTCCATAATAACCAGATTTCATTGATTCTTTCCAACACTTCTCTAACATCTTCCACGTCACCTTTATTGTAACCTTAGATATCTCGCTAATTTCAACTTTGAATCCATTATCTGTGATTTTAGTCACAGGTCGTTTCCCGGATCTTCGGGATTGTAGATTAGTCTTGTCGCCTACCTTGTTTTTTATGTTTCTCTTTGCTTTTGGCCATTCCATTTTTAACCCTCCTTTTTTTAAGTCTTGCTGTTCTGGAGCACAGGGCTCCTGATTTACCCAATCTACCTATTATACATTTAGATTTAATGAAAAATTCGGAAAATCAACATTATGGCCTATGTGGGGGTGTAGAATGTTCAGTGGATGAACATTGAGATAAATAAAACCCATAGGTTAAAGGCCGGGTGGCGCACACCTTGGGGTACGGAAATGTTCTAAGCTGTATGTTTCACAAGATAGGTTACAAAATAGATTCATTACATAGGTAACGCTTTCCCCACCAACCCATTGTTATTTTATCCCTGCACCTTAAATACATTAATGATATAGAGTATCGAAAATTTATTATGGAGGGAATAATAGGTTCAAAAACTTTTTATATGCAAAACGAACCCATTTTTGCTGTAATTTTATGGAGGTGATTAGCTTACAGGGAATTTATGAAAATTAATTATGATTCAAATAGATTCCGTATGGCGGCTTGAATCTCGGTAGTCTTAAACGGTTTGGCAAGGTAGCTGTCAACCCCTTTTTCGCGAAGCTCAGCTTCGGATTCATTTATATCCCAGCCGCTGGTCAGAATTATTTTGATATTTTTGTCTATACTTTTAATATGTCTGGCCAGCTCAAGTCCGCTAATCCCCGGCAGGCCCAGATCTGTTATTAACAGGTTGAATCGTTCCCGGCCGCATAGTTTCAGTACCTCTTCCCCGCTTGAGGCTTTGGACACCTTATAACCTTTAACAGTAAGAAGCTCATAAATGGTATTCTGAAGGTCGATACTATCTTCGGCTATTAAAATATTCAGATTCAGATTATCTTTATTTTTGACCTTTTGTCGGTCATCGTTCGAATCGGCCGTTTCGATAATCGGCAGCATGATAATAAAAGAGGTTCCTTGGCCAACGACAGAATTAACCGCCAGGGTTCCATTATGATTTTCAATAATTTTCTTGCACAACGGAAGCCCCAGACCTGTCCCCTTTTCCCCCTTGGTCGTAAAAAACGGCGTAAACACTTTTTCCAGCAGATCCGGCGGCATACCGGTTCCGGTATCGCGGACAGTTATCTGCACCGCCTGATCCAGACGACGGCCGATAATTGAAATCTTACCGCCTCTGGGCATAGCATCCAGAGCGTTAAGCAGAAGATTTGTGAAAACCTCTCTTAACTCCGATGGTTCGGCTGGAATTGTGATATTGTCCACCGGCTCTTTTTCCAGAGTAATATTCAATCCGACACTCTGAATCAGTCTTTCCCAACGAGGTTGTATCATCTCAATCGAATCATCTATCAACGCCTGTAAATCAATTGATTCCTTTTTCCCTTTTTTATTCGATTTGGCCAACTGCCTAAGACGTTTCAGAATTTCCCCCGAATCGAGCGCCGATATTTCAATCAGCCTGGCATCTTTAATGATTTTATCAATGAATTTATCCCCTGCTTTGGATTCCGTTTTTTGCAGTATAAGCTGACTTCTTCCCAGAATAGCGCCAATTACATTATTTAGATCATGGAAAACACCTCCGGCCAGTTCTCCCAGAGTTCTGATATTTTCAATCGATGAAAATTTATTATGAAGCTGATCCAGCTGATCTGACAATAGCTCAATTTTATGACGATTCATTGTTTTTTCGTGCAATCCGGATAAAAATCTGGCAATGGATTCAAGCTCGCCTTGGTACTTATTAAGGTAATTGCCGGTCATCGGCGAACCGATATTCAAAAAACCATAAATTGTATTTCCGGATTGTATTGGAATTATCAGATTGGAACGAACAAATTCCCTATATAATTGATTGGCAATTTTATTGTCAAGATTTGAGGCGGTTAACTCATCAAAACGGGGACGACCGGAATCGATTACGGTCTCGTACCATGTTCCGCTTACGGGAAATGTTATATCCTTTTGTAAAGATGATTTCCCTTTGGACGATGCCAAACCCTCCACCTGTATTCTATTCTCCAGCGGAAAGAACCGGTTGATAGAAAGATGATTGATTATAATCGACTCATTCAGATGAGAAAACAGATACTCAGCCAAACTCTGTTGAGAACATTTCGCGTCCGTCATTTTCTCCAGGGATGTAAATAACTGTCGCCAGTCGGAGATTGGCGAAAAATGCCGGAAAGACAGCTTGGTCAAAATCTGTTTTAATTCCTCCAGAAAACGTAATGTTTCATACGATGTAACATCCGGAAGTTGACCGGTCAAAAGATATTCGAAATTTTTATCGACATTTCCACCGATAGTAAAACGTACAAGCGGTGCATAATTTAACAGGGTCGTATACTCCGGAATGGCCGATAATGGCGAAAATAAAATATCTTCATTTATTAATCCGGCATAATTTGAAGCATCCTCACCATCCAGAACCGGTGGTGTCGTTTCAAATTCATTAATGCCGCCGGCTACCTTTCTTAAAACAAAAGCGTCTCCGCTGCCATGATAATAAGCCGCCGATCCTCCGCCCATTTTATCCACAAGCCACTCCGGTAACAAACACATGAATGAGTCAAAGGATTTTTCGGAGGATATCTTATCAAGCAGATCTGCGGCCAGGCTTGCCGGCTTTGTTGTCTGTTCGTCAATCTCGCTTAGATGGAATAAATATTCGTCCAGATTATAATCTTTGAGAAGTTTGCCTCGATCATATTTAACAATATCCCCCGGGCTTCCCAAAAGGCCGCCAATAATTGAGTCGTCGGCCAAAATAGGAATAAACAGCTTATTTTCGACGGTAATTTCTTTTGGCGCCAATTCAAATCTTCTATAATTGCTTTTATTGAAAAATCCGGTAAAATAATGAGGCGGCCAATATTTACAGGGAATATACAAATAGCGTATTTTCTCAGGATTTAGAATCTTGTCCGAAGCCGAATAAAAAAGATTGGGCAGAAGCGAACTCATAAAAAGAGAAATGTTTTCTTCGCCTATTACAGACTTCGCGGACAATAATTGTGTATATTGGTCTTCGGCGAGTATTTTTATCTTATGACTCATACACTTAATTTTATGTTTTGCTCATTACCAGTTCAACGAACCATTCTATTCCAGCTTAGTAATCATTTAGCAGGTTGACAATATCATTGGATGATTCTTCCATCTGAGAAAGAATTCTGTTCGTATCGCCATCCATCTGAGAACCCTTTATCTTTAGAATTTCAAGGGAACCCTGAAGGTTTGTCATAGGAACTTTCAAGCGGTTTAGCAGACTTTTGTCCGATTTACTATTGCCATTTACATCTTTGATGTCTCTTTTGGATACCATCAAACGGCTCAATTGAAGCAGTTTAATCGTATCGGCTATTTTTGCGGCAATCGTTTTACAGAAGCTGATAGCGGGCGAATCATAGGAAGTCCGCTCCCAGGCTCTCATCTCACCAAGCGTTATCATACCAAAGGTTCTGCCATTGACAACAATCGGAACGATGAGAGCCGATTGCACGCCGGTAAATACCAGAGATTCAATTTCACTTTTCCCCATTCGGGAATCGCCATCATTCTGGTTTATCAAAAGCAAACGGCCTTCCTCGGCTACAATCTGATGCCAATAAGTTAGCTCTCTGGATATCATAGAATCATTTGTATTTAAATCCGCCATCGGACGAATTGTCTTAATAGCGGCTGTTTTTAATTTGATACGGAAGTCATCAAGTACTGTAATTCGTACCATAGTAGTACTAAGGTTATTTATTAATAAATCGGCGGCCGCTTTAAGTAAGGAATTGATATCGGTCGCTTTTCTCACGGCCGATTCAAATCCGTTGATGGCTGCCAGACATCTATCCCGTTCAAATATTGAGCGCCGATTTAGTTCCGATTCAATTGCCGAAGTCAATGAATAGGCCATAGTCTCAGCCAGCAAAAGATCTTTACGACTAAAATGAGAAGCCGCCGAATGCCCCAGGATAAGAATCGCCATAACTTGATTATCGATTATTATTGGCTGTGCCATTAAACTGCACTGCCCGCAACTGACAGACAGTGAATCAGGCACCTGATCGGGGGCTTTGTTTATATTATTTATTAATAACGGCTTTTTATCGGATAATATTTTCCTGAAATGGGAATTCTTCATTATTGACGTATTTCCCCCATCCACCAGAATATTGCCATTAATGCCAACCGTATATACCTTGGGATTGGAATGCCTTTTCCCAATTATGGCCAATGAAAAATATTCCGCCCCGACTGCCCGATTGAATAGCTGATGAAATATCGAAAGATTTGAGCTTATTGAATTTTTGGCCGCCAGAATATTTTTTATATGCCCCGAGTATTCCCGGCACCTGGAATAAAACTGTTCTTTTTTGCTTATATATTCGTTGTTAAGGCGGTTTGTCAAAGCTCGGGCGATCCCTTCCAGAGAAGTTCTCTCAGGTTCCGATACTATTGTCCCCTCTTCTTTTCGGAATAGCATAATTGCCTGTGTGCGATTATTAAGCATAACCGGAAGACAATAATCATAAGGAATTTTGGACATTATTTCGATCGCCTGCCGCTTAGCGTTGATTAAGGAAAAGTCAGTATCTTTAATTAACTGAACTTCGGTTTCTTCCATGCCTTCATAATCGGTACAAACGTATTTTTTCAAACGATTCTGTCTATAAATGATAGCATATGCGTTGAATTTGAAATCATGAGAAATCATTTTGGGAAGACGCTTCAAAAGACTTTTAAAATTTTGGGAACGAAAAATGGCCCTCTCAATATCCAAAGTAGATTTAGAATATCCGGAATTTTCGGTCTTTCCGGTTTTTTTCTTTCTAACGGGTAGCCAGATTGAGGCTCCGGCAATCATCAGAGTTATGCCGGAGACTATACCAATTCCAAGTGCCAGTTCACGATAAACAGGCTCGGATAAGAATGGAATCGAATTTAAGGCATCCTGATGGCCGGCCAATTGGAGAAGTGAAACTACTCCGAGTACGGAAATTCCAAGAAATGTATATCGGTAGCTATCCCTATTATTACTAAATGCCTTTATTCTTATTTTGGCCAATAATATAAGTAATAATATAAATATGGCGGTAAAGAAAACGTCTATGATTAATTGCGACATCGTTTACTCCCGGAATAAAAAATTCCTAATTATCAGGTATTCAATATAATTTTCGGCAAAACAAATAGATTTATTAGCTATTGAAAGAAAAGGCCTTAGGGGTTTCTATCTATAACAGCTTGGAAATTTCCCATAGTAATTAGTCAAAAAATACTAAGTAAGCCACATCAAACCTATTGTCGCCCAATCACTTATCTGGAGTTTTCATTATCGGCATCTCGATTGCATAGTCTCATTGAAAAGGAATTGAAAACTAATGATTACATCGCTTCTGGCGAAAAGGAGGTCAGATGAAGAAAAGGCTATATGTTCAGGCTATCTCGCTTTTCCTATTGGCAATCGCTCTGGGAATATGGGGATGTGAACAAAAAATGAGCGCACCGATTATCAATAGCGGCGAATATACGCCTACAATTGATGATTATTTTCCATTATCGACCGGGAAAACAACTATAATTGTTTCTACCAATACCGGTTATGAGCCAGATATAATTGAACGGGATATGTTCGAATGTGGTGAAGGAATCGACCATGAGACTCAATCTGTTTATTCATGGATTTGTACAAATCTGGCCTACCCATCAATTTCTGACACCTCATATTTTTATCTGACAGAAACTGCATTATTCTTTTACGAAACGGCCGATTCCTATCCTGAAAAAATTCTTGAGGAACCTTTGGAAGTTGGCAAAACCTGGCAGCGTTTTGAAAGCCCGACAGCCGGTTCCGATAACTTATTAACATACTTGCTGGACAGCCTGGCAATCAAATATTTTGAAGATGATGAAGTAATTGAGGAAGATAAAGATGATCTTCCCGATGATTATGGCGGCACGGCCGGCAAGATTTATCCCACCTTTGGTTCCGGATTAATGACAATTGTCGCGATCGAAAATGTCGAGTTAAACAACGGTCGGATTTTTACAGATTGTATCAAAATCCAGAACGAGAGCGGCGATTATAATAATTATTACTGGTATGCCAAAAATTATGGATTGGTGAAATACATCATCGGCGCCACAACCGAAAGTCTGGTAACGGCCAATACTCCCGAAGGTATAATTGTCGGCGAGTTTACTACTGGAGGCAATCTTTTCTGATAAACACAAAAAGGCAATTATTAAACCGGGTAGTCTGGCTATCCGGTTTTTATATAATGGGAAAAAATATTTGGCTATTAAAAGCTTTTAACTATGATTCTCTGTTTCAATGATTGCGGCGTATCGACACCCAGATCAGAAATGAATCTAACAGCCTTGCGATTATCGATTATTTCAAAATATTGATTAATCACATTTATATTTTTGTCGGGACTTCGAGGCCATATTTCGCGATAGCTATAATTATCCTTCAGATTGGTATTCTTATTAATCTTCTTTATTTTTAATGACTCGAATAAAATCACCGACTTCACACCCCGCATTCCGGCGCTTTTTAATAATACCTCACTGCCTATTTTGTTAATAAACATATCTTTGCCTATAGCATCAGCGCCCAGTAATAAAAGCTCGGCCCTTGATATCAAATTCGGGAGGCGGGCGTCAACTGACAAAACAACCTCTAACCCAATATCAGCAAAATATTGCGCCATTTTCCTTCCCTCATAAGCCGGACGAGCCTCAGATAAATAGATCTTATTAATCTTTTTGCGATAATGCTTGATTACTTTTTTAACCAAACCTGAGTTGCTGTACGTCGCTATTGAAATTTTATCTTTTCTTTTCGCAAACAAAACAGAGCAATTTTTTATAATTTTTCCGTCAATTTTGGCTATATCTTTAATAAGCCGCTCAAGTTTATTTGGAACCTTGGCGGATAATTTTTTATCCGAAATTGATTCTGACATTATTTGATTGGCTCTATTCAACCCATTGGCGACAATTGCCATTGCTGAGAATTTTTCCTGAACCTTCTTATTAAATTGAGACAAATGCCCCAAAGATTTTGAATCCGGCTTTCTATCCTTTAAATATTGCAGATTATAATTTAGAACCGAATCCAAAATTTCCGATGATCCGGATTTATTATCCCGTAATATATTCCGTTCCAAAACAGAAAAGCTCATCCGACTATTTTTTTATAGTTTTTGAAATGTACCTTGGCCGTCTTTTCTAAAACTGATAATCCATAACGACCTATCAGCTCCCGTCCGGCCGCATCAACCAGATTTCCGGCCCCTTTGGGAATGTCGGCATCATATTGCCTTTTCATCCCGGCAATAAATTTGACAAAAGCGGCTCGAGCGACAATCGACGCCGCCGCCACCTGAATAACCGCTTCTCCCCTGACCATCTGATGGACATTAATTTTTTTCCCTTTATCCATCAGAGCCTTTTCAATAAAATCGGCGCGGCCAAACTTATCCGAGATGACCAGGTCTATTTTACTTGCGGCCGCAATATTTTCAATAACCCGGCTGTGCCCCCAGGCTAATAATTTATTAAGATTTCTGATTTTCCGGTAGAGCTGATTATATTTTTCGGGACCGATAACGACAATTGTATGAATAAAATTATCGGTTATCCAATTTGAAAGTTCTATAATTTTATTATCGGAAATTTTTTTTGAATCTCTGATTCCGTTTTGTTTCAAACGGTCGATTTCGGTTTCATCGGCCAGGACACCGGCAATCACCAATGGGCCAAAAAAATCACCTTTCCCGGATTCATCGATTCCGAGAATTTTTCCGGTATCTAAATTATTTATTGGCCCGCTCAATATATTCGCCGGTTCGGGTATCAATTTTGATTTTATCCCCTTCTTTGACAAACGGCGGTACCTTCAATTCCAAACCGGTTTCGACTTTTGCCGATTTGGTTATATTTGAAACCGTATCACCCTTGATAGCCGGTTCCGATTCGATAACAGTCAGAATTACCGAGGCCGGCAGATCTACGGAAAGCGGATCACCCTTGTAAAGCAAAACATTGTATTCTTTGTTCTCGACCAAATACCATTTGGTATCGCCCAGCATCTCACCGGGAACGGAAATCTGATCAAACGTCTTGGAATCCATAAAGGTAAACTCATTATTCTGAGAATACAAATACTGCATATTGGTATTTAATATATCCGGTTCGTCGAATGACTCAGTTGTCAAAAACGATTTTTCCATCACGGCGCCGGTCAGAAGATTTTTCATCTTGGCTTTAACATGCGGACGGCCGCGACCCATTTTGATATGCATAAAATCTACAACGATGAAAGGACTTCCCTCGTACATTAATTTTGAGCCTTTTCGAAGGTCACCGCTACTTATCATTAAAACCTCCAGTATTCCTTAATTAAGAAATTGAATATAGGCTATTACGCCAAAACAGGCAACTGATTTATTCCTGATAATTCTCTGCTGCCGGCTTATCCACCGGCATTGAATCGGCGGTTGTTTGGGGAAGCCATATAGAAACAATCGTACCGCCGTCAGGATTATCTCTGAAATCAATATGCCCTTTATGCAATGAAATAATCTTCTGAGCCAATGGCAAGCCCAAACCGGAACCGGATGGACTGCCGGAGAAAAATGGCGTGAAAACATTATCTTTATCGGTCTCCGAAATCCCGGAACCGTTGTCTATTATCTCCAACGTATGATTGTCAACCGTCTGGAAATGCCTGATCCTTATCTCACCGATTCCTGTATTATACGAATTGCAGGCATTATCGGTTATATTTGACAGGGCCTGCTTTAAAAGCAGCGGGTCACCTTCCACCGAAATATTATCACCTGAATCTGATTCAAAAGAAATATTTATGTCAGGATATCTTTGGTTGGTCAAAAGGATTATCTCGTCAATTAAATCTGATAAATTAAAATCCTCAATCGATGCGTTTAGCGGCCGGGCATAATCCAGAAAACGGGCAATCAACGACTCAGCCTGCATTGCTTCGGTGGTGAGAAAATTAATATTTTTTCGAGACGTCTCGTCGCTCGCTCTTTTCTTAATCAATTTGGCAAAGCCGACAATAGCCGCTGTTGAATTGCGTAACTGATGAGCCAATCCGGCCGACATCTCGCCGAGAGTGGCCATACGTTTATTAAGTTCCAATTCTTCAAGAAGCGCGATAAATTCAGTCTGGTCATTTATTATAATGGCACAACCGATATTGTCGCCGGAACTATCAATCAATGGCGATATTGATACGGCCAGCATCAATTCCTCGTTTTTGTTCGATACAATTCTGATTTCCTGATTGCTTATAACCTTTTCGATTTCAAAATACTGTCTTATCAGATTATTTAATTCCGGATAAGCTGAAACCAGATATTCATAATCGACTCCAATCAGCGAGGAGATTTCAACATTAAGTATATTGCCTGCGGCACGATTAATAGTCGAAATATTTCGATCGGCATCAAGAGTAATTATTCCGGCGTTAATTGATTTCAAAATATAATCATTATAAACTTCCAGATCAGCCGCCTTCTGAATTACAATTCGATTCAGCGTAACCAGTTCTCGTTCCTTGTTTTTTAAGTCCTTAATTATCTCTTCATAAGATCCAATCAGCTGACCAACCTCGTCTGCATTGTTTTTATCGAAATGTCCCGATTTTTCCGCCTCTTCTTTTAAACGATCGAACGGATATAGTACGGTATGAATCAATCTGATTGAAACAAATACAATTACTATTGCCGTCAGAAAACCGAAAAAGACCAGAATCCGCATGGCATTTTCAATCGGCCCGAGAATATTGCTCGGTTTGGAAAGGATTACCAGATATCTCGAACCAAGATGCTCGGTAGGAAAAAGGAGTTGATAACTATTGCTGCCGCTTTGATGACGATAGACCGGTTGGTTGGCTAACAAATCGGTTAGTTCCGAAGAAATAAGAGTACTATCAATTTCCAAAAAGGATAAATCAAGATTTAATTCATTTTTAATAGAGATAATTCTTTCATAATCTAATGGTATTATATCTGTACTGCTGAGAACATATTTTTCCTCGATATTGTGTTTTAGCCCGGGGGGCAATATATCTTTATTGAGACGAGTCATAGAATTTGAGACAATAACAGCCGCCTCGGTCAACTCTTCCCGAATTTGTGATTCGACCGTCTGCCCAACCCGGTAAAGAGTATAGTGCGCGGCAATATCAAGTATCACCAATAATAGAACAATAAGAGTCAGGCCCAGCCGTATCTCAAGCCGGAATTCTTTTGATTTTGGTTTTTTACTCATCTATATAGTTATCGACATTAGATCGACATAGATTTAGAAAAGAAAAATTTTGTCTCAGACGAATAGGAAATTATTCAGATAAAACGAAATGATACTATCACCATAAATGATGGCAATCATAGCGGCCGCCGCCAGAAAAGGGCCAAACGGTATTATCCGAGTCGAACGGACTTTTTTGGAAACAATCATCATTATTATTGAGACAAAAAGCCCGATAAAGGCCCCGGCAAAAAATATAAGCACCACCTTCTGCCAGCCAAGAAAAGCCCCCAGCATTGCTGTCATCTTGATATCTCCCCCGCCCATACTCTCTTTTTTGAATAACCAATCGCCCAAAATTGCAATCAGATACAAGACGCCGCCACCGACAACCAAACCGATAAGAGAATTAACAATTCCGATACCGCCCGGCAATAGCGAAACGGCCAGTCCCAACACCATTCCGGGAAGAGTCATCAAATCGGGGATAATCTGAAAATCAATATCTACAAAAAATATCACGATTAAGGCCGAGGATAGAAAACTGAATATTAAAAAGTTATAGCTCAATCCGTACTGAAAAAAGAAAAACAGGTAGGCCAAACCGCTCAAAAGTTCAACCAGAGGGTATCGAAATGATATTTTTGTTTTGCACGACCGGCATTTACCGGCCAAAATCAGATAACTCAGGACTGGAATATTGTCATAAAATCTAATTGGTTTTTGACAGGATGGGCAAAACGAACGGCCAAACACAAATTTCTTTTCCCGCGGCAGTCGATATATCAATACATTCAGAAATGAGCCAATTGCAAGACCGACAATAAAAACCAAAATAAATATAATATTGTCATTCATAAAACTAATTATCGGCAAAATCAGAGTTATCTGAATTCCCCGAGAAGCTGCATAACCAGAGCCGAGATAACCGGGGCGGCGTTTTCGGCCCGCAGAATTCTTTTGCCCAAAGTTATAATCTCCGAGCCGTTTTCTCCGGCTAATTCCACCTCGTTTCTGGAAAAACCGGATTCCGGCCCGACCATCAAAGTTATATCAGAACCGCTTTTTTTTAATTTTATATCATACAGGTTTTTTTTACCCCCGGGATCGAATAAAAGTTTCCGCCCGGAATTTTTTATCTGTTCAAACAGTTTTTCAAATTGTACCGGCAGGTCTATCTCCGGGAGAACAGATCGCTCACACTGCTTCATTGCGGCCAGGGCGACTTTGTTCCATCGTGCAAAACGTCTTTTCAGACGTTTGGGATCATCCAGCTTAACTTTCGATTTTTCCGTAATCAGCGGGACAAATCGGCTGATACCCAGCTCAACTCCTTTTTGAATAATCTCATCAAATTTAGCCCCGACCGATAATCCGGAAGCCAGCGTAACAAAATTTGACGGTTCCCCAAAATTGCGGGTGCGCGATACAATACAACAGACTAACTTTCCTTTGGATGAATTTTCAATCTCACACCGATAACAGTTGCCGATACCATCGACAACTCCCAAAGCGTCACCTTTTTTTAGACGCACTACCTTGCTTATATGATGCGCCTCAGGTCCGCTTAAGGTAAGCAAATCGTTTTCGATATTTTCGGGCTCGGTATAAAAAACTGCCATAACTATTTAAAAACGGTGACGGCTATCCATTGGCCGTCACAGGTTATCTCATAATTTTTGCGATCAAATTCTTTCAGCCTGGCGGCTATTGGAATTTCATCTTTCAACAGCAGGCCGGATAAAACAATAATACCGCCCGAGCCGGTGCAATTGTCTATTCTGTCATACAGATTTAAAATTGTTTCTTTGATAATATTGGCAACAAAAAAATCAAACGGCCTATCTCTTTCCGCAATCTCGATTGAACCTATCTCAAACTCAATTCCTTCGGCGACATTATTGATAACAATATTTTCCCGGGCATTATCGATTGCAATCGGATCAATGTCAGAGCCTTTTATTCTTTTTGCCTTTTTCTTCGCGGCCAGAATGGACAGGATTCCATTACCGCAACCGAGATCAAAAAAGCTGCCGCCCTCTTTTAAATGTTTCTGTATCGCCCTGATACATAGTCTGGTCGATTCATGCTGTCCACTCCCAAAGGCCATTTTCGGCTCAATTATCAGATTTATACAATTCTTATTCGGAATTGAAATCCAGGGCGGGCGAATGACAACATCATCTATAAAAATCGGCCGGATGGAATCCCTGAAGATTTGAACCCACTCAATATCCGGGACATAGTCTGTCTTTATACTACTTTCTGAGAATTTTAGATTTGAATCTATTGAATTGATAAACTGCGATAGTCCTTTTTTAAATTCAAAACCATTGGCTTCGGGAAGATAAAATTTTATTCCGATTAAATCTGAATCTTCCTCATCCTCCAATATCAATCCGCCAGCAAAATTTTCTATTATATAATTGCAGACGGTTTCATGAATAGATGCCGGCACAGTCAGACCGGCTTCAATATATTTGCCCGGTCGTTCCGATTCGGTTTTCACAATTAAATCCCCAGAGATTCTTTTAACTTCTGAAGGAATGACTTATCGGCTTTAGGAGGAACAAATGCTGGTGATTGTTTTAATTGACTTAAAATGCGTTTATCATCGGATGACAATTTGGTCGGCGTCCAGACCATGACCTGAATCAACTCATCGCCGGAGCCGTAAGAATTCAAATGCGGAATACCTTTCCCTTTCATTCGGAAAACACGCCCGCTCTGGGTTCCCGAGGGTATTTTAAGATTCTGGCTGCCGTTCAAAGTTGGAACCGACAGTTCACCCCCAAGAGCCGCCAGAGTAAATGAAATCGGCATCTGAAAAACAATATTATCTCCCTGACGGGTAAACTGGATGTGTTCTTTTTCATCAAAAATTACTATCAGATCTCCGGATTGACTGCGATTAATACCGACATTGCCCTGGCTCTCCAGCGTCATATAATTACCGGCAGAAACACCGGAGGGAATTTTCACCTTAACCGTATTCATTTCTCTGATTCGACCCTCACCGCCACAGGTGGAACAGGGTTGCGCTATAATTTCACCGGCACCCCGGCATCGAGGACAGGTTCGCACCTGCTGGACCGTTCCCAGAAAAGTTTTGGAGATTGTTCTGACCTGACCCTGCCCACGGCATTCCGGACAGGTTGAACGTGAATGACCCGGGGCTGCACCGGATCCGTTGCAATCCTCGCAGGTTCCCAAACGAGCCACCTTGACTTTTTTCTCGACACCCTCGGCAATCTCTTCCAATGTCAGCGCGATTCTAATTTTGAGATCTTCGCCCCGGTTACGCCTTTCAGATCGTCCGCCGCCAAAAATATCGCCAAAGCCAAAATCAAAGCCGCCGCCGCTTCCGAAATCACGCATAAAGGCACGCAAAGCATCGCTCAGGTCGAAACCGCCAAATCCGCCAAAACCTTCAAATCCACCACTACCTCCGGCGCCGGATAATCCGGCATGACCGAACTGGTCATACATCTGGCGTTTCTGCGAGTCTTTTAAAACCTCATAGGCTTCGGTTGCTTCCTTAAAACTCTCCTCGGCCGATTTATCCCCGGGATTTCGGTCCGGATGATACTTCATCGCAAGCTTCCGATAAACCGACTTTATCTCATTGTCATCGGCCGAACGGGAAACCCCGAGAACCTCGTAATAATCTCTTTTATCCATCAAGCGTTACTTTATATTATCTCCACAAGAGGCTTATATTACTCTACTTATCTTTCTCTTCGTCAACCACCTCGAAATCGGCATCAACCGCGCCGTCATCTTTGGGTGCTTCCTTTTCGGGTTGCTGCTGCCCGGCGTCCGAACCGGCCTGAGCTTCCTGACCGCCAGTGTCCGGGCCGGCCTGTCCCGCACCCTCCTGCTGCTCAGTGGCGGCCTGTTTGTACATCTCCTCGGCCAGTTTATGCGACGCCTGAATTAACTCTTCCTTGGCCTGATTTAATGTCTCGGCCGAATCTGACTTGAGAGCAGTCTTTAAGGCCTCAATTTTTTCCTGAATATTTTTCTTCTCGTCATCAGAGACCTTGTCGCCATGCTCTTTTAGCGTTTTTTCAGACGTATAAATTAGCTGATCGGCTTCATTGCGAGCCTTAATCAGTGATTCCTTTTTGGCGTCTTCTTCCGAATGTGCCTCGGCATCCTTTACCATTTTATCAATCTCTTCCTCGGAGATGCCGGATGAAGTCTGAATTTTTATCGATTGTTCCTTACCGGTCCCAAGGTCCTTGGCCGAAACATGGACAATACCGTTGGCATCGATATCAAAAGCCACCTCAATTTGCGGCATACCGCGCGGAGCCGCCGGAATTCCCACTAAATCAAAACGACCGAGCGTCCGATTATCAATGGCCATCTTCCGCTCACCTTGCAGAACATGAATATTAACCGCCGGCTGGTTGTCGGCAGCGGTTGAGAATATTTGTGTTTTGCGTGTCGGAATAGTCGTGTTCCTTTCAATCAAAGTTGTCATAACCCCACCAAGAGTCTCAATTCCGAGCGACAAAGGCGTAACGTCGAGCAGAACAACATCTTTCATGTCGCCTGCCAAAACGCCGCCCTGAATGGCGGCACCTACTGCGACCACCTCATCAGGATTGACACCTTTATTCGGCTCTTTGCCAAACATCTCTTTAACAATCTCATGCACCTTCGGCATTCTTGTCTGGCCGCCAACCAGAATAACTTCATCAATATCGGAAGCGGTCAATTTGGCATCCTCAAGAGCCATCCGGCAAGGACCGATTGTTCTTTCAAGCAGATTTTCTGACAACTGCTCCAGTTTAGCTCGTGATAATGTCAAATCAAGATGCTTGGGACCACTCTGATCAGCCGTCACAAACGGCAGATTAATATTTGTCTGCATTGTTGTTGACAGCTCGCACTTGGCTTTTTCCGCCGCTTCTTTCAGACGCTGAAGAGCCATCCGGTCTTTTCTAAGATCTATCCCCTGCGACTTCAAAAATTCATCGGCCATCCAGTCAATAATTTTTTGATCAAAATCATCGCCGCCAAGATGACCGTCGCCTTTAGTTGAACGAACCTCGAAAACCCCATCGCCCAGTTCAAGAATCGAAACATCAAAAGTCCCGCCGCCCAGATCAAAAACCGCAATCCGTTCATTTTTCTTTTTCTGAAGCCCATAGGCCAGCGATGCCGCTGTCGGCTCATTGATTATTCTGAGAACCTCCAGCCCGGCAATTTTACCGGCGTCTTTGGTAGCCTGTCTTTGTGAATCATTGAAATAGGCCGGGACCGTGATAACCGCCTGAGCAATCTCAGAGCCGAGATAATCCTCAGCAGTTTTCTTTAGCGATTGCAAAATCATCGCCGAAATCTGAGGCGGGGCAAATTTTTCACCTCCGGCAACAATAACTACTTTGTCATTTTGACCCGACTCTACCGTATATGGGACTATTTTTTCCTCTTCCTTAACTTCGTGATGCTTACGACCCATAAATCGTTTAATCGAAAATACCGTATTATCAGGATTAGTTACCGCTTGTCTTTTGGCAGCAGATCCGACCAATCGTTCACCGGCCTTGGTAAAGGCCACAATCGATGGTGTTGTCCGGCCACCTTCCTGATTGGGGATTACTACCGCGTCGTTTCCCTCCAGTACGGCAACACATGAATTAGTCGTTCCCAGATCAATCCCGATTATCTTACTCATCCTTTATCTCCTTGTATAATAACTATATATTCTCATATATTAATGTATAACTTCAATCGTTTTTTTTGTCCGCCTTACCTTTACTGACAACCACTTTTGAAAAGCGAATTACCTTACCTTTCATCTTGTATCCGCGCGTCATCTCTTCGACAATTATCCCTTCTGGATACTCGTCCGATTCAATCGGCATCATCGCTTCATGCAGATTAGGGTTAAACTCCTGGCCGACTGCCTCAATTGGTTCAACTCCCTCTTTTTTCAATAATTCATTTAACTGCTGATAAATTAGCCTGGTTCCCTGCTGAAGCCGTTTCGGGTCAGAATTATCTGACGATTCCAGCGCCCGTTCAAAATTGTCTACAACTTCAAGCAGCGGAGATATCAGACTCTCGCGAGCCAATTGAATCATTGACTCATAAAGACGAGCATTCCGCTTTTTATAATTATCAAATTCGGCTACCGACCGAAGATAGCGATCTTCCTGCTCTTTTATTTTCTCTTCAAGTTCTTCTATTATCTGTTCCGGTGATTTCTCTTCAGGTTCCGGCTCGGTTTTCGGTTTATCATCAGACTTTTTTTTCGCTTCTTCGACTACTTTTTCTTCTGTTTTGGTATCTTCTTCAACAACGTCGGCGTCTTTTTTTTCTTCACTGTCGCCCATAAAGTCCTCACTATTTATCTGAAAGGGCATCGGTTAATGATTTGGCCGTATATTGTACAATCGAAACCAGCTTGGAATACGGCATCCGAGTCGGGCCAATAATTCCTATTGTTCCCGATATTTTGCCTACTTTATACCCTGATGTTACCAGAGAGCAATCCCTTATCTCATCTATTGTATTCTCATTTCCAATGGTAATTATAATCCCCTCCCCCGAAGATTTCGACTCCATAAAACTTCTTAGGGCATTTTTCTCTTCGAGAAGTTTGACTATATCGGTCAGTCTCTCCCGATCAGCGAATTCCGGTTGAATTATAAGATTGTCGGTTCCGGTTACATGAAGTTTCTCATTTTGCTCACCCTCCCAAATCTCCGCCTCGGAATCAACAAACATTTTAATCAATTTAGGTGAGCAGGCGGTATCACTCAGCCGCTCGGAGAGAGTATTTCTAATCTGCCCCAAGGTTAAGCCGGTTAAGCGTTCATTGAGAACCGATTCCATTAGCTTCAATTCGATATTATCTATTTTGGATTCTACTTCAAGAAGTATTGTTCGGGCCAGCCCCGATTTGACCGCCACCACCAGCAGTATTTTTTCCTCAGCCACAGGGATTAAATCAATTCCGGTTAGTATCCCTTCTTCAAATTTGGGCGAAATGCTAATTCCGAGCTGGTTGGTAATTTCACCGAGAACCTTACTGGTTTGTCCCAGAATGGCATCAATTCCGCGATTGGCCGGACTCGAAATCATTTTTTTAATTTTCAATTTTTCAGCCGCCGATAGAGGTGCCGGTTTAAGAAGCATATCGACAAAAACCCGATAGCCGGTGTCGGTCGGAATCCGGCCGGCCGAAGTATGCGGCTGGCTGATAAGACCCATCTCCTCAAGGTCCTGCATCGTATTCCTAATAGTGGCCGGCGACAGACCCATAGAGTACTTATTAGCAATAATCCTCGAGCCAACCGGATCAGCCGATAGGATATAATGGTCTATCAGATTCTGAAGAATCTGCCGTTCCCGTTCACTCAGATTTTCAAATGCCATCTTACTTCTTTAAATCCAATAACTTAGTACTATTTTGCATAGGTCACAAAAGACCTTTTTTGGCAATCTCTTCATTCGAGTGCTAATAAAGAGAATAAGTTATACAAGTCAAGTAATTATTTTGGACAAATAGGCAGATTATTTCGGAACGAATCAGCGGTTTTTCAGCTTCACAATCGAATCATCGGGTGATCTTTGTTGACGAGTCGTTTCATTATCAGGGCTTCCGGGGTTGATTAAACTCGGCTGAGAGGTTTCAGAAGATATTTTTTTCTTGCGGCCTTCCTTTTTTCGTTCGACGCGATCATCGATACCATTGCTGTTTTTATCAACAAAATCATCATACCCCTGAGGGCGTTTTGCTTTTTGTCCGCTATCAGGTACCGGCTGTTCAACCGGCATCTGCCCGGCTTCATCCGTAGAATCGCCGGGCGTAACATTTTGCGTCGTTTTTTTTGTCTTCTTTTTTGACTTATCCTTTTCAATAGTAGCCAGTGCCACTCCTGCCGACAGGAAAGAAAGCAAGAGCATTAGAGTTATTATTTTGTACAAACGATTCATATATATTCCTAAGCAAAACCTAACTCTCAAATTCATTGTCGTCAACAATTAATTTAACTCTATCTTCTCCCCCGAGTAGATTTCTTTTCATTGCTATTGTCGTTTGACTGACTGCTTTTACTCGAATTTGATTTAGATGATCTCGAGGATGATCTTTTATCGGCCGATGAGCCAGACGATTTCCCCGAACTTTGCTTTTTAACCTGCCCCGATCTGCCCGAGCTTGATTTGGATGACGATTTTTCATTCCGCTGTTTCCTGGAATCATTTATCTTCCCTGATGATTTTGTCGAACTTTTTGTCTTCTTCACTGACCGTTTTCTTTCTGATTGATACGTTGATGATGTTTTGCCGCTTTTACTCTTACGGCTTTCATAGGTGCTGGTCCCGGACGATCTTCCGGATTTCGATTTGTTGATTCTCGATGATGTTGATTCCTTGGAATCATATTTAACCCTGTTCTTATAAACCGAAGCTCCCGTCTTGTCGGCTCTTTTTGTTTCCCAAACTTCTTTCCTGGCCGATTTCTTAACAGCATAATCGGGATAACCATTTTTGGTCGGATCAAGATATGCCTTGCGCCGGACGTCACGGTATTTTGATTTTACACCGCCTCGCGTTTTGATTATGGTATTGTCAAGGACCACCGATTTGCGTCTAAAAACATTGATTCTATCTTCCCAACAATATCCATAGCTGTCGTAGATGGTAACATAGTGCCAGCCGTAATATATTCTCGGAATAAACAACGGTGCAATCCCCCAATAGATACCATCGATATAAATGGTCGCTCCCCAGGGATAATCGATATAGATCATTCCATACATGCCCCAGTCGTTATGATGATAAACATGGACCGGACGATAGTATTCTTCTTGCCACTCGCTCACCGTAAATAGGGTCATATCGAAGGCCAGCGAACAACCGTTATCGCATCCGAAATAAACGGCATTTATATAATCGAGAAAGTCGAGCGGATCGCCTGTGACAACCATATCAAATCCATTATCCCAATCCGGAATCGGAATCGGTGTCCGCGAAGCGACAATCTGAATATACTCAAGTCCCTCCGGACCGCGTACGGTCAGATCATAATCATCGTAGCTGTCGGGGATTCTATAAATACGATCCATCTCAATTTTGGTATCATCCCACTGATCGGACGGATACAAAAGATTTACATTGCCCCGCGTGTCAATATTATAGACGACCACGTAGCAGTCCTTATTGGCCCGAAACTGAATGTTGATATTCTCCTCCTCGTAATATTCGTCGTCGTCGGTCCAGATTTCTACATCAAGATACCGATCGTACCTGATATACTCGGCATAATTTACATTATCTCGGTACCGCTCATACTGAGCGGCCGCCGGCAGTGACAGCATCGAAATCATCACCCCCGCAAATAACAGCGTTATAAAATGGTTTTTCATGACATTTACCTCTTCTCCGTCCCTAATGGACAATCTTTATTTCTTTGGTTTTAATTTCGTGCTTCAAATAATTTTCGTCATGTTTCGGACGGCTCAACTCCATACGACCCGGATCGGTCGTTGATGTCTGATACGCCCAGTCAAAGGTAATATACTCAAAATTAGTATAATCGGCATCAGTTACCCTGATTTTTGCGAAATGATCATCTCTGGTCCAGATAATATAAGTATGGTCAATAATTACCTCGACCCAGCCGACATACGACCAGCCGTCTGATGGTGCGTAGCCGATTTCGTCAAAATCTTCGGTATAACCCATATCCTGAATATCAGTCAGCGTGTCGGTAACATTAATAAAAAATGATTCCAGACCGGCATCGAAATCGATATAAATATCGGCCGTCAATGAGTTATACGGAACCACCGCACCGGTCGACAAATCGAAACCGGAAACAGCCGGAAAAAAGAGATAATCATATAAATCCTGATCGAACCTCTCCGGGCGCGGGGTATCAAAAACCGTTTCATAAGAAAGGTCTGACTCGTGACCGGCCAGATCAACCGCCGAAACGGCATAATAATATGTTACCCCATTTTGAACATCATAGTCGACATAAGTCTCATCAGCGCTGGTACCGATATACTCATAAAAGCCGTCGGCAGAACCGGAATACCAAATCCGATAATAATCGAGGTCATTATCCTGCACCGGAAGCCAATAAATATAAATAGCCTCATCGGCTGTAATTGAATAGACACCCTGGGGTCTGGAGGGATTTTCGTCAATTTCAACATAGCGAATAACTTCCCGCTCCTCACAGCCGGCTAAAGCTAAAAACATCGTTCCAACCAGTAATGTAAGTATGATTTTCTTCATTTTATTCTCCTTTTTTTGTTCACTTCTCTGTTAATTTTTCATTCTGCATAATTAACAATCAAAAGTTATGCCAAAACTCATAATCCATTGAATATCAATGTATTATATAGCGGAGGCACTCTGGAACAGAACAAAAGGGCACAAAAAATGTTCAAAGCGATATTTTAACGCACCAAATCAGGTTGGAATAAAATTATATGAAACTATATATTTATGAATCTTTTAAACGTTTTTCCGATTTAATCGTCACAATATTGTAATACAATCAAGAGAATTGCCAGTTACATAAGCCTTTTGCCGGGAGAAAAGAACATGTGTGTAAAGCGCATTTCCACTTTATTGGTAATAGCAGTAATTTTATTCATTACCTCTCTTGCGGTGGGGCAAAATTCAAAACAGGATAATAAGTTATCAGCAATGCCATCCAATTATTCGAACAAATCATCAGTTGGCATGGCCGCGGAAATTCCAATCAAATTTTCAGAAAGAATCCCCCCACCTAATTATATTCCCAAAAAACCGGGTCACTATACCCGCACCGATTGGAGTGCGGCAATTGACGCCACCTGGGGTCCGGGATTACCAGACGCAACCAAACAAAATATTTTTGAAGCATACTGGCATTATCTGGATATAAAATTCGCATGTTTTAATAATTTATCCGATCCCGGTGACTGGGATTTAATCTATGATCAGTATCATCCGGAACTCGTGGCAGGGGGTATTAGTAAGGGACGTTTTAGTGCTATTTTATCCAATGCATCCATGAATCTGCGGGAGGGTCATACTTGGGGCAGAGATTTCGATGTTATTGGTACAGCCCTAGCTCCCGGCGTTCCCTTGATGCATATAGGTGCCTGGGGAGATGTTGGTCATTTTGGTGCAGGTGTAACAGTATTACCGGATGGATCTATGCCGGTTTATAAAGTAGCAGAATCCCACCCTCTGAACCTTGAGCCGGGCGATTTAATTCTGGGTTATGATGGTATTCCCTGGGCAGATATTTATCCCGAGTTGCTTGCTGCTGAATTACCCCAGACTGGTTGGAACTGGGGCTCAACTGATAAAGCCTTTGAGCATCAAATGCTTATGTCGGTCGGTATGAATTGGCATCTTTTTGATGTTATAGACATTGAAAAATATGGAACGCGAGAAATTGTTCATCTACCCACTTCATTGTTGGCTGGCCAAAATATGGAATTACTTGCTACCGAGCAATTGGAAATCCCAGGTGTTCAAATAGCCGATAATTACTCTACCACAGAAAATGTGACATATGGAGTAGTAGATGGTACAAATATAGGTTATATTTATGTAGCAAGTGTTATTGGCACTGCGGAAACAGAATTCTACAATGCAATTTGGAATTTAATGGGCGTCATCAATGCATCAGGAATAATAATTGATTTTCGATGCAATCAGGGTGGCTATCCATATTTACTTTACAATGGTTTTGAACTCCTATTTAATGAAACAGTTGAACCATTTGGATTTGACAAACGTTGTGGTCATTGGGATCGATTGGCCATGTGTACTGATACGCTTCCCTCTGAAGGGTATCCTTTGGAAGGCCATCCAGGCACATATTTTGATAAACCTATTGCCATGCTAATTGGACCAGGCTGTATTAGTGCTGGAGATATGACTGCTATTGCATTATCATATCATCCGAGAGTAAAATATTTCGGTAAAACTTCCCGCACTGCATGCACGTGGGCACCTTATACAAATATTCACTCAGATTTCTTGCTTCGGTGCGCTGAGCATTCTTTGTACCCTGCCGGTAATCCGGGATTTTATGCTACCGGAGAGGAATTTCCCGGAGAGGGGTATCCCTGGATAAATTTTGAAGAAGTTTGGCTAACCAGAGAGGGAGTGGCTCAGGGTAGAGACGACGTTGCCGAGGCCGCAATGAATTGGATTATAAGTTTTGATCTTGATCAGGATGGTATTGCAAATGAAGATGACAATTGCCCCGAAACTGAAAATCCGGAACAAATTGATTCTGATGATGACACTGTCGGAGATGCTTGCGATAATTGCATTGACATTCCCAATCCTGATCAGAGCGACACCGATGATGATGGAACCGGCGATGTATGTGAATACGTCTGCGGCGACCCGAACCATGATGAGTTAATTAATATTTTGGATATAGTTTTTCTCATTAATTATAAATATAAGGAAGGTCCTGCGCCGGAATTTATGGAATCCAGTGATGTTAACAACGATACGCTAATTAATATTTTGGATATTGTATATCTGATTAATTTTAAATACAAATCAGGTCCTGATCCGGACTGTCCATGAACTCATAATTATCTATTCCGACAGTCCGTACTCTTTGATTTTCATCCTGAGCGTATTGCGATGGATTCCTAGAACGTCAGCCGATTTCCCGATGTTCCAATCCATTCGATCAAGGATTTTCCTTATATGAAATTTTTCGACATCGGCGATTTTATCAAATTGCCCCGAATCTGAATCGGCATCGGCCAATCCCGGAAGTTCTTTCAATGAAATCAGATTGCTTCGTGTCAGAACAACTCCCCGCTCAATAACATTCTGCAACTCCCGGACATTTCCCGGCCAGTGATACGTCGTCAATGCCGAAGCCGCATCGGGTGTAAATCCCAATATTTTTTTACCAAGTTTCTCTGAGAAATCTTTTAAGAATTTTTCAGCCAGAAGCAATACGTCGCCGATTCTGTCTTTGAGCGGCGGCATTTTTATTGTTACGACATTTATTCGATAGTACAAATCTTCCCGGAACTTACCCTCCTCAACCATTTTGGCTAGATCTTTATTGGTCGCGGTGATAATTCGAACATCAAGCGGAACGGTTTTTTCACTACCCAGCCGCTCTATCTCTCTATTCTCAATCACCCTGAGCATCTTGGCCTGCATCGCGGAGGGCATATCGCCGATTTCATCAAGAAAGATTGTGCCTTGCTCGGCCAGTTCAAACCGTCCCAATTTGCGTTTGTCGGCACCGGTAAATGCACCTTTTTCATGACCAAACAGCTCCGACTCCAGAAGATTCTCCGGTAAAGCGGCACAATTAACCGCCACAAAACGATTATCCTTGCGCGGTGACAGCGAATGTAACGCGCGTGCCGCTAGTTCCTTCCCCGTCCCCGACGAGCCGGTGATAAGAATCGTTGTATCCCCGGGGGCAGAGAGATTAATAAGTTCAAGTACTTCGGCGACCGCTTTTGAATTTCCAATTATTTCCCCGCTGCCGAATCGTTCCTTGACCGCCTCGCTTAAAACCTGATGCTCCATGACCAATTGATATTGCTCCGAGGCCTTCTGCAGGTTTAAAAGAAGTTCCTCCAGCTCGACCGGTTTGATCTGGTAATGAAACGCCCCTTGTTTCATCGCGGCGACCGCCGTATCAACTGAGCCGAAAGCTGTCAAGACTATTATCTGGATAAACGGATTGGTCTGCTTCAAATGGCCTATCAATTCAATACCGCCCATACCGGGCATTTTCATATCGACTACAGCCACCGGTGAAAAAAATGATTCATATTCTTTTATGGCTTCCTCTCCCGAAGCGGCCTGCCTTACAATAAAATCATTCTTCTCAAGATACCCGGCCAGCATCTGGCGCTGCGAATTTTCGTCATCGACAAGTAATAGTTTTGTCTTCTGCATACTTTGAAATAATAATTATATTATCGTTTTTCAACCAAAAAAATACCCCTCCAAAAAAGGAAGGGTATTTAAAAATCCTGGATTACAATCATTCCGGTCCAAAAAATACAACCACCCCGGCTTTGATTTCAATATATTTAATATCGTCAGGGAATGAATAAATTACGTCATCATAAGTCGCCTGGGTATATTTAAGCATATCCATATGATACCCGACTTCCAGGAAAATCGCTCCATAATCGGAAGTGTAATAGGATGCTCCTAAATAACCGGCGCCGCTGAAAGCAGGATCATAAGATATCTCCCGCAGTTGGGTTCTCGCGGCTCCGACCCAGGTGGCATATTTCGCGAAATTGGCACCGGCCGAAATTTTAACATACGGTTCAAAATTCGATTCGCCGGTGAACGCATATTTACCGTAAAGGCCGACATCATACATTTTATATTTTTGATCGGCAACATCAAAACTGGAAACCTCTTCGGGGGCCATCTGTGTATAGTTGAAATAGGCTCCAATACAAAGCCGCTCGGTAAAATAAAATCCGCCGGCCCCGCCAAAGTTCATTCCGTTTTTAGCCGCCAGTGTATCATACCAGTCAATATTGGACGGCATCGTTAATCCGATATGCATACTGACTTCAAAATTGCGCCATTTCCCGTCTTCTTCATCCTGGGCAACCGCCGCCGAGGAAAAAATCAGGAACATCGCCAGAACGAAAAGCAGTGATGTTTTTTTCATAACACTTCCTCTAACCAAAACCATATCTCGTTTATTTCTTCTTCTAATTCTTATAAAACAGTTATTTGCCGGGGAATAATCAAACTTTCGGGTTCAAAAACTTCCCGGCTTCACTGTTTAGCCACCAAAATAAGTATATCTTAGACGATTTGTCAATAAATTTGTAAAAATGATTTTTTAAAAAGAATAAAAGGAATCAATAAAAATTAATAAGCCAAAAATAACCAGAAATACTTATGCTCAACGAAACGATAATTATGCGGCGCGGGCGATTAAAACCAGACCGCCGATAATCAGTAGTAATCCCAGAACCGGCGCCAGCGATGATAAAAGCCCTATCAATCCGCCGATAATTCCGGCCGCCAAACCGAATCCGGCGCCGAATATCCCGGCAAAAATGCCGAACAGACCGCCCAATAGTCCAAAGATAAGGCCGATCCCGCCGCACAGAATAATTACTGCAAGAAAAATAATTGGAAACAGAATTATAAATTTTAGCATAAGATTACTTTCCCATGTCTTTAAATAATATAATTGCAGTTTTACCCTTGTCCATATTTATAAAATATTTCCCTTTCTCATTTTAACATACGATTTTATTTATCCAGATGTTTCAAAGGGCGGGCTTAAAAACAGGTTGGTTCCGGCCCGTCTTTGTATTTGTAATTAATAAGGAAGACAACATCCAAAATGTTTACCATTTCGTCGCTGTTGACATCCGCCGCCACCATGGGATCAGGCGCCGGTCCTTCCTTGTATTTAAAATTTATCAGGTAAACAATATCGAGAATATTAATAGCCTCTTTACCGTCAAAATCACCACAGACATATTCGCAGACATCACCAATTTCATTTTCGTTAAGATCAAGCTGATCAGGATTATACACATCCGGGCAATTATCGCAGGGATCGCCAACCCCATCACCATCGGCATCTTCGGTTATAGGAAATGGAAGGAGCGGGCACGGATCGCAGGCATCACCTAAACCATCATCATCAGTATCAATTTGATCCGGATTGGGAGTAAACGGACAATTATCATCAATATTTAATACATTATCATCGTCAAAATCCATATCCAGAAAATCAACCGTATTGTCCTGCCAATTGGGAATAACCAAAATATTGTTGATTTTATTAAAATATATATCTGCCGGACCGGCCAGTCCTTCAACTATAAGTTGCGGCGGTTCGCTAAAATCGCGGTCATATCGAAAAACGGCGTTTTCACCCCACGACGAGACATAGATATTACCGTCATTATCCTCGGTCAAGCCATCCAAATCATTATAAGGCGTTGATTCTATAATAGAAACAGATGATCCATCAAGACTGATAGATCTGATTGGTGCATGGTAACCGAATGAACACATAATAAGATAATCATTAACCGAATCATATAGTATACCATTGGGCAAATAAAATCCCGATGCAATAATTGAATTAGTCCCATCATCAATATTAAGTTTATGTACTAATCCTGCGGAATTGTTGGTTATATATAAGTATCCTTTCCCGTCGCAGGTAATGTCATTTAAATCTGAACCGCCTGAAATTTGATAGATCCTGTGCACTGCATCTGTTACCAGATTATAGGACATAATCCTGGCGGCATTTGTAACATATAGCGTATCATCGACAATCACCATACCCAATACGCGTGGTATTGCTGTATGGTAAAAAGTGGTATCCCAATCCGAATTGATTTCAACAATTCTGCCGTTCAACGCGTTGGTGACAAAATAGCGATCGCGCTCGGCATCATATATGGCGCTCTCCGGACCGCTAAACGGATTTGCGGCCTGACAAAAATTTATGGTGATAATAAATAGAATTATAAAAATCAATATGATTTTTCTTGCGGACATTTTCCCTCCAATATTAAATCTGTACTAATATTGTTTACTAAATTAGACGATTCTTTTATTGTTTTGTTCAAAAAATTAGAATTTATTTTCACAGTTTGGCAGGTCGAAATCCCGATCGATTTCGACCATCACTTATTTGTAGAAATCCAGTAGGGTAGGGCGAGAGTCCCCGACTCCCGCCTATTGATAATTTGGCAGGTGTCGGCGACACCTTCCCTATAAGACTGATTGTCCAAAAAATTAGTAATTTAAATTGAACAAAAATGGGCATATCCACGTTAATAAGGTAGGACAATTAAATTGAATTGTTGGGAGGAATTCAAATGCGAAAAATCGGAGGATTATCTGTTTTTCTTGGTATTACAGTTGTCTTAATTCTATCTTGTTCTAATTCATCGGACAATATCGGAAATTCTACCACCGAGGATGCAACCGCTCAGCCAAACAACAGCTGTGACTCACCAGACACTATCGGTCCCTATGTCATCTATGCCTATCCGGGAGGTGAGGGGACTTTGGAAGGATGTGAAACCGAATGGGGAACCCCGGTTCTGGTGGCATTTTCCGAGCCAATAAAAGATGCGTCAGTATCGCCTAACACATTTAATGTCGGCTTTGGCAAGGAAGGCAGAATCGAGGTCTGTGGAAACACAATAGTATATCGACCAAAGTTGGCGTTTGATAATCTCGTGTTAATTCAGGTCACGGTCAGCGGTGAAATATGTGATACTGCCGGCAATAGTATGGGTGACGACTACGTCTTCACGTTTTGCACACGAGGGGAACCTTAAAATTGGTATGCCACCCATTTTTGTGGGCGGCAGATGTGGACTGTATAGTATCATGAGATACTTTACAATGTGTATCATGACATGGTTTACACAT
>CBFCZE010000020.1:0-31676 GCA_965602655.1 uncultured bacterium | reverse complement strand
TATTCTGCGCTATAATTAATGCAAAATATGGGAAAAGCATTATCCCATAAAATTTGGTCGTTTTGTTATGGCTGATTATTCCCAATAAAATTATCAGCGAAAATATATAGATTAGAATCGGTCTGTCTTTTGTTCTTTTGATTTTTATCTGATATAAAACCGACAGCAGAAACAAAATTGTAATTCCAAATATCTCCGGTTTTCTAAATAGTCGCTTATGTTCGTTAATTAGATTTTTGAACGGCATATACCAGTTAAGGTTACTTCCGGCTTGACTTGGATCATTGGCAAACTGCAAACGAAACAGCTCCATATTGCCGATTGCCTCATAAAAATATAGCGAGGCAATTATTGTTGATATAATCGAAAATATCGCAAAACCGCCCCAGCGTTTATTATACAGCAACAGAATCGTCCCGGCCCCGATAAAGATAATCCCATTTAGATGCACCAGCACCGATAGCCCGGCGACTATCGCCGATAGAATTAAGAATTTTGATTTATGGCTCTTTATATATTCATAGAGCAGGAAAAAACTAATAAAGCCGAACGCGGCCAGCATTACCTCCGGGCGAAACAGGGCCGTATAACGAAACATTAGCGGACAGGCCAAAAGAATAATAAGGGTCAGCCTGAAAATTGTACTATTATAATATCTTTTGCAGAATAGATAAAGCATCCCCGCCAGAAGAAGCCCAAAAAGAATCGGGACCAAACGCAGACTATAAAGAGATTGCCCGAATATCTTAACAAAGAGCCCGCCGGTCCAGATGAAAAGCTTATGATATACCAGAATTCTTTCATTATATCCGAGATAATCCTGAAACATCTCAGACCGAACGATTCCGTCCCTGGCAAACATAATCGCCTGCTCACCCAGCCAGGCATCGTCGAAATCAACATATAATCCGGGAATATTGATGGCAAATAGAAGCAATTGAAAAATTAAAAGCAACCAGATAATCTGTCTGTGATATTTTAGTATTGTTTCTTTCATATTTATTCAAAGCAGTTGCCTTGAATAAATAAAGTATTTTTCAACAGATTGCTATTAAATAAAAAAAGGGCAGGTCTTTTGAACCTGCCCTGAAAAATAACTCCATAATAGATTATCTATTCATTTTGGTTTTTCTTGTTTTCTTTCGCTTTCATGGAAGCGAGGCCATAATATATAAGCATCGCCCCTCCGGCCGCTATCAGCATAACTCCGAAATATACCTCACCTGAGACATATGTAGGCAAAACCTGCAAAATTACGATCACCACACCGACAAAAGTCAATACCAATCCCCACTTAAGCGAGGATGGCAAAAAAACTTCTGCATTGGTCTTAAACATTTTGGCCGCTTCTTCGCCAACCAAGCCTTTTTCAATCATTTGCTTGCGAGTGGCATAATCGAGCGACATTTTGACGATATAGGCTATCACCGGGAAAACGATAAATAGTGGTGCAAGTTCGGCCAGTGTTTCCAGTGCGGTCATATTACCTCCTTTTGATAATATTTACTGTTTTTTTTGTTTTCATTTTTTACCTTCATAAAAATAGACAGCCGTTCCAATTAAATGTTGCATAATATTTTGATAAAATAGTAGCAACATTTTTTGGCCGCTTCAGTCATATATAATAGAGAATAATGTGGATAGCAATAAGCTTCAGGAAAGCAAGGAAAGTCAGAGGAATGATAAGTCCTTAATAGAGAGGATATTAGCCGGCGACACCGATGCCTTTGAAGGTATTATTTACGATTATGGCCGGCTGGTTAACCATATTGTGTACAGAATGATACCAAATATTTCGGATCGAGAAGATATTTGCCAGGATATATTAATTAAAGTCTATCAGAATCTGTCCTCGTTTCGTTCGGATTCCAAACTGTCAACCTGGATAGGCAGGATCGCCACCAATCGATGTCTCGATCATCTTGGCAAAAAATCTCTTCCGCTGGCCGATGAAGCTTTTGATAAGGCAACCGAAAGCGCCGTTGATATTCAAAAAACGCCGGATGATAAAACCGAAATGGCCGAAATATCTGATTTGCTGAAAAACGAAATAGACAAGCTGCCCACTGTTTACAAAACGATAATAACTTTGTATCATTTAGATGAAAACAATTATGCCGAAATAGGCAAAATATTGAAGATGCCGGCGGGCACGGTTAAAAGTTACTTATTCAGGGCAAGGAAAATGCTGAGACAACAGCTTTCGATGACATATAATCAGGAGGAGTTGTGGCAATAGAACATCTGACAGATTCGCTTTTGCAGGATTATATCGATGGTAATCTCGACGATAGGGAAACCGAAATAATTTCTCATCTTGACAGTTGTCCGCTCTGTCAGGCTCGCCTGGAACAGTATAAACTGCTTTATGCTGAACTTAAAATTGATTCGATTCCGGCTCTCTCTCCCGATTTTTCAAAAGCGGTGATGTCCAAAATAGCACAGGTAAATGCCGAAGCTAAAAAACGGCATGTTTCAATTCCAACCCCGGTTTATGCCATCATTGGTGCCATCGCCGCGATTGCCTCGATAATTTACTTCGTTAATCCGGGGTCGTTGATTCGGGCGTTTCGTGTCACGGCAGTTTCTGATTATCTCAATCGAATTCTGGTATCCAAAGTCAGTTCGGTAACTTCGAATCTTGGTTTTGATTTTTCATTGGTCCTGATGGTGATTGCGACCTTGATTGTAATCGGCGGTATAGATTATATTGTCCGGCATTATAAGCATCGAACCGCATCATTTCTGGCCTGATAATATAAAATCTCTGATAAATTCTTCTTAATTATAATCCCCATATAATATATATTGCATAATTAATAATATGTCCGATTGGATATATAGCAACTTATGAAAATAAAAGATAAAATATTCTGGCTGACATATATATATCTACTGGCTCTGGTTTTATTGCGATTGATACCTATCATTAACCCCGGCTCACGAACCTGGGGATTTAATCATTTGATATTTCTGCCGGATATTTATACCTATGGGTTTTTCACAATTGCCTTAATAGCGCTGATAATTCCTTTTTTCCGATTTTCCGAACAGATAGGGGAGAGGCTGTCCGACTGGTTCTCCGACAAATTTCTTGATGGCCGCCGAAGATACCTTTATCGCTTTCTATTTATTGCCGTTTTGACATCTTTATTCGCCATTTTCACCGCCCCGACACATTTTCTGGGCGATGGATATATTGTCATAAATAATCTTATTTCTGATACCGCAATACTTGTCATATGGAGCGAAATTGGAATAATAAAACTAATGTGGTCAATCAGGGAGCTGCTGGGCCCTCCAGACGAAAAAACCTCACTACTGGCTTTCCAAATCGTGTCAATCATCTCCGGTTCAATCACCATTCATTTTATGTTTCTTATTTCTCAGATTGTTTCAGAAGACAGAATAAATAGATTTCTTATTTTTATCGCTACTTTCTTCTCCGGGATACTTCTTCTGTTTTTTGGTTATGCCGAATATTATCCGGTTGTCTGGATTCTTATGACAGGTTTTGTATATTTTAGTCTGAGATTCTTTAAATCAGGCAGAGGATTGACAACCGCCTGGCTGTTTCTTATTATTGGAATAATCCTGCACATTCAGATGATCATTTTTATTCCGGCCGCTGTATATTTGCTTTTTGCAAAAGGAAACGGCCTGATTTTTTATGGTCGATTTAAAAAACTTATATGGGGCATCGCCGGCTTTATCTTCACATCCGGTTTAGCTTTTCTGATTTATAAATACACAACAGATTTATATGTCGAGAATATGTTTCTACCGGCTTTCGTCGGAAGGCTTATAGATCCCAATTACACGATATTCAGTGTTTCGCATCGGCTTGATATTTTTAATGAGTTTATATTAATTTCGCCGCTTTTGTTTCTACTGATAATTATCGGTGGAAAAAATATTCTTGGTATTTTTGAAAAGAAATCAGCAATCTTTCTGGGATTGGGCGCGATCGGTTCTCTATTATTTTTATTCGTAATTGATCCCAAACTGACTTTTCCCAGGGACTGGGACCTGTTTTCCATATCCGGATTTTCGTTATTGCTGTTATCGGTTTCTTTGATAGATAAAGATCGAATTCAACATATTGTAAAATTAATAATCTCATTGGCGTTGATTTTGTCAATTTACTCTCTGCCATTTCTTTTGACAAATTTAAACACCGACAGTTCTGAAAAATATATCGAAAGTCTGATAGAATTGGATAAATCCAAATCATTATCAGCCGTTACAGTTTTATCCGGGTATTATAAGGAAAACCATTACGATGAAAAGTATAATGCATTGATATCTATGTGGAAAAGCGAATTTAAGCAAGTTCATTTTATTTTCAAATCTCTCGATGCTATTACTTCCGGCGATTTGGAATCGGCAATGAAATACAATAAATTAATTAAGCCAAACAAATTTGATAGTGATTATCATAGACTGCAGTCATTGATTAATTCTGCATACGGACGCTATGATAAGGCTATGGATCACATAAATATGGCGATTCAATTAAGAAGATTTACTCCGGGGTATTATGGTGTCCGCGCCGATATTTACTTTTCTTTAAAAAATAATGAATTAGCGCTTGAAGACCTCCGTGAGGGATATCGATTAAATCCAAAACATATTCGTTTGCTTACCTCGCTTGTTTATGCGCATGATTTATTAGAGCTTCCTGACACATGTATATATTACGCACGTAAAACAATAATGCAAGATTCCACATTACCGCAACCATATTTCTATTTATCAAAATCGTTTGCATTAACAGACAAAATAGATAGCGCCATAAAATATAAAGAAAGCTATGCCCAATTCGTTGAAAATGATTCTACATTAAAACTAAATCTTGAAGCCCTTGAAAACATTATAATAAATGAGAGCGATAAATAATATTATAGATTTATGAAAACAAAAGATAAAATATTCTGGCTGACATATATATATCTGCTGGCTCTGATTTTATTGCGTTTAATACCTATCATTGACCCCGGCTCACGTACCTGGGGTTTTAATCATTTAATATTTCTGCCGGATATTTATACCTACGGATTTTTCACGGTTGCCCTGATAGCGCTGATAATTCCTTTTTTCCGATTTTCCGAACAGATAGGGGAGAGGTTGTCCAATTGGTTTTCCGACATGTTTCTCGATGGCCGCCGAAGATACCTTTATCGCTTTATATTTATAGCCGTAATGACATCTTTATTTGCCATTTTCGCCGCCCCAACTCACTTTCTGGGTGATGGGTATGATGTCATAAATAATATTGCGGCACAATCGGGAGTTCATGTCAAATGGAGTGAGATTGGCACTACCAAACTGATGGTATTTATAGCTTCAATCCTTGGTTCCGATGAGGTGAGCGGCTCCCGGATGGCCTTTCAGACTGTATCGATTATCTCCGGTGCCATCTCTATTTATTTTCTGTTTCTAATATCTCAAATTGTGACGGAAAATAAAATTAAAAGGTTTCTTGTTTTTTGGGCTTCAATTTTATCCGGGGTGCTTTTATTGTTCTTTGGGTACGCCGAGTACTATCCTATTATATGGATATTTCTGACAGCCTTTTTCTATTATAGTTTTCGGTTTTTTGGAGAGAGTAAAAGATTGATCTTAGCCTGGCTGTTTTTGATTATTGGCATTGTCCTGCATGTTCAGTTAATAATCTTCATCCCCGCAGTTTTATTTATGAGCTTTGCCGATGGGAAGGGCCTCAATCTTTTCAATCGATACAAAGTTGTGCTTTGGGGTTTGGCGAGTATTACGATTTTGACCGCCTTAATATTTTTGGTCTATAAATATACTACCAATTTATATGTTGAGGATACATTCCTGCCGCTTTTTACCGGCAAGCCTGTTTATCCTGATTATGCCATATTGAGTGTTCCGCATCTGCTTGATATTTTCAATGAGTTTATATTAATCTCACCATCGTTGTTTCTTCTGATATTTATCAGCGGCAAAAATATCAAAAATATTTTCAAAAAGAAGACGGCAATCTTTCTGGGATTGGGTGCGGTCGGTTCTCTTTTGTTTTTATTCGTGATTGATCCCAAACTGGCTTTCCCAAGGGACTGGGATCTGTTTTCGATATCCGGATTTTCATTATTGCTGTTATCGGTATCTTTGATAAACAAAAATCAAATTCAACATATTGTAAAATTAATAATCTCATTGGCGCTGATTTTGTCAATTTACTCTCTGCCATTTCTTTTGACAAATTTAAATACCAATGCATCTGAAAAATATTTCGAAAGTCTGATTGAATTGGATAAATCCAAATCGATATCATCAATTACAGTCTTATCGAGATATTATAAAGATAATAATAACAGGGAGAAGTTCGATACGTTAATGACAAAATTCAATAGTGAGTTTTTGCAGGAACGTATTATCTCACAGGCCATTGATGTTGTCCTTGCGGGTGATTTGGAATCGGCAAAAAAATATAATCGATTAATCAAGCCGGATAAATTTAGTGGTGATTATCAAAGATTACTTTCATTGATTAATTATGGTCATGGACGATATGAAAAGGCTTTGTATCATATCAATAGGGCAATACAATTAAGAAAATTTGCTTCGATGTACTATTGGACCCGCTCCCGAATATATTATTCTATGAAAAAATATGAGATGTCTCTTTCAAGTCTCAGGGAATCACATGAACTTGACCCCGATAGATTATATACCGTTGATGCGATGGCTATGATGTTTGATTTAATAAATCGGCCTGATTCCTGCGTTTATTACGCCAAAAAAACCTTGGAGCTCGATTCGACTCGATTTCAATCATACGGTTATATTGTAAAGTGGCTGGCCAGAGCAGGACAGTTTGATAAAGCCGATAAGTATAAAACGATATATGCCAGATATTCCCCTGCTGATTCTGTTCAGCAAAGGAATTTAGGACTGCTGGATAGTCTTATTACCAATAGAGGCAGATAATATTAAAAAAAACACAAAAAAATGCCCGGCCAATTTGGCCGAGCGTCTTTTTTATTCATATATGATATATTCTATTCTTCGTCAACCATCACCTGATCGCGATCATGCCCGCTTTCCAGTACTCTGGTGAATTCTCCGCGATCCTGAAGCAGTTTTACAGCTTCAAGAATTGTCTTGTCAGTCTTCAGGATAATTTCTTCATAGACACCGTGCTGTCCGGCTATTTTGCTGGTAATCTCTCTTTTGATGGCCTTTTTGAAATAATCCGATGAGTTGGCAAAATCTTCCTCTTTTTCTCTGGTAATCAACTCTTCGAATTCGCCAAGAGCCGGCATATAGAGCGAATCTTTTTCTTCTTCGCTAATCGCTTCTTTTAACTCGTTGAGCGAATATTCAAGAGAGGTTTTGTATGTGAATTCTTTTTCTTCCATGAAAGCTTTGAACTCGCTGATCATCTCGTCGGTGACCTCAAAATCAACCGTCATATCCGGATCCTCCGCATACTTCTTGACCGCAAAATCAAAGAAAGTGCCTTTTCTTTCCAAGGCCAGCTCGATCGGTTGATAAATATCTTCATGTTCCAGTTCAACATCCGGCAAAATTCCTCCGCCGCCATAAACAATCCGGTGGTTGTTGGTGTAATAAATTTCTTTATCAGAAATCTTGAGCGAATCAACTGTCTCCAAATCATCTTCGGCTGTTTCGTCACCGTGCCCGTCTTTATTCTGTTTTTCCGGTTTTTGAATACACCGGCCGGATGGAATATAATATTTAGCGGTCGTCAGTTTAAGGGCGACATCGCTGTCAGAACCGATAGGAAATATCTGCTGAACCAGACCCTTGCCGTACGTCGGATAACCCATAATAATGCCACGATCCCAGTCCTGAATTGCTCCCGAAACGATCTCGGAAGCCGAAGCGGTTCCTTCGTTAACCAGGATTACCATCGGTTTGTCGGGAAACAACGGCTTGCGCTGCGAATACAGTCGGCGTTCTGATTCGGCAAATTTGCCGCGAGTATATACTACCAGCTTGCCTTCTTCAACAAACAGCTCGGCGGTTTCGACCGCCTGCTGCAAAAGTCCGCCGCCGTTGGAACGAAGGTCAAAGATCAATGAGCTGATGCCTTTGCCATCCAGCTCGGTAATCGCTTCTCTTAATTCATTACTGGTTTCTTCGGCGAATCGGGAAAGTCTGACATAGCCGATATCGGTACCTTCAATAACTCCATAAAAATTGACCGATTTTAATTCAATCACCGCCCGTTCAACGTCAAAGTCAAGTTCGTTGGCAATTCCCTGGCGCTTGATAATTAGGTTAACAGACGTACCGGCCGTGCCGCGCATCAGTTTGGCCGCGTCGGCGGTGGTCATATCAAGAGTCAATTGGCCGTCGATTTTAATAATTTTATCGCCCGATTTTAATCCTTTACGATAAGCCGGAGTCCCTTCCATCGGAGTAACAATAGTGATATATTCATCGCGCGAATCGATCTCCATCCCCAGACCTTCATACTTACCACTGGTACTTTCCAACAACTGGTCATAAGATCTTTTTTCCATAAGGACCGAAAAACGATCCAGATCCTCAAGCATACCTCGAATTCCGGCATTAATCAGCGATTTGGTGTCAATCTCTTCCATATAACGGTTTTTAACATCATAAACAACCTGATTAAATTTTTTGATTTCCTTAAAAAGAGTTTCCCTGGTCTGTTCAGTCGCAGATTTTTCGATTTCAGAAGGCGTTTCGTCAAGATTTATATGGACAGTATCGGCCAGGAATATTGGCTCGGGTGTCCGACCCTGAACCGCCTCACCGGATCCAACCATCCAAATAAGGCCGCATAAAAATACGGTTAGTGAGACTATCATTAATGTAAAACTCCTCATTATATACTTCCTCCAAGATCCAAAATCCCGGTAATTTTAATCTACCTATTTTTAGCCTAAAGTCAAGCAAGATAAGAACCGGGTTCAATCCTATGTCATTACTATTTTAACAGTTATGCCGTCTAATTAGTTTCAAAGATTTAATGTTATTCCAGCATTATCCTAACCTGTCTCTATTGACCGAGTTATAAATATGTCTGTCGTTTGTAGAAATTGGTAAACAAAATGAATTGTTCAAAAATCCAACAGTTCTTCAATTTAGTTTCCGAAGTAATTAACGAAAATATCTGCAGGCTGTTGCAATGGTTTGTTAATTATGTATAACTATGGATTACCATAATTTCCAATCAGTCAGTTATTTTGTGATTTGACATTTGAATTGAAAAAGCTATTTTCCTTCAATACTTTAATAATAAACGTTTTTGACAACACAGGCTAATGGATTTTACACAAAGAAAAAATTTAATTTTTGATCTGGATGGAACCTTAATCGATTCATCGAGGGGTGTTATTATATCGGCCAATTACGCTTTGACATCTATTGGCGATAAGGTTAGAAAACCAGATGAGATTATAAAATTTATCGGTTATCCGCTTGAGGAGATGTTCAATAGTTTCTCCGATAAATCTTACTCTGAGTTCTGGAATTATTTTCAAGAGAAAGCAAGAGAAACAGTTGTGGCATCAACGGTTCCGATTGGCCGCTCCGACAAGGTTTTAAAAGAGCTATATAATAGAGGTTATCGAATTGGGATTGGCACCACCAAAATAAGAATTCATATTGAAAAGATTTTGGATAAACTTAATTGGCGCCAATATATTATCGCTTATGTCGGAGCCGATGATGTCACCGCTGTAAAACCGGCTCCGGAAGCTTTTATCAAGACTATGGCGTTGATGGATGCCGACGGTTCCAATTCTATAGTTATTGGAGATACGATAAATGATATATTGGCCGCTCGAGCCGCCGGGATTCCATCTATTGCGGTTAAATCGATTTTTGGGGGCGAAAAAAAACTTAAAGGAAGTAATCCTGATCGGCTGATAGATAATCTTGAGGAGTTACTGGATATATTCAAGTAACAGATGTTGTATGCCCCAAACCGAATTTAAAATAAATCCGCCTTATGATTTTAACCTCTCCACAAAGTTTTGCGAGCGAACAAAATTTGATATTTTAAATCGAAATGATAAGTACTGTTTGAAAAGATTTACAAAAATCCATGATATCCCGGTGTTTCTTGAAATCGGGTGCCGCGGCATGACAGACAAACCGGTCGGGATTGTTAAATGGTCCTATCCAGAAGGCGGACAGGTTGATAATAATAGAATTGCAGAAACAGCCGGAAAAATATTATCGGCCGATGTCAATTTGAAACCTTTTTACAAAAAGTTAAATCAATCGGCTAAACTAAAACCGCTGAAAAAAAATCTATATGGATTGAAACCGATTTTGACGGCGACACCATTTGAGTCGGCGGCCTGGGCCATAATCGGTCAGCAGGTTAATCTGACCTTTGCCGGCAAGATAAAAATGAGGTTGGAAAAACGGTATGGAAAATCAATCAAATTGAATAAAAAGCGGTTTTATCTTTTCCCGGATCCAAAAAAAATAGCCCGGGCCGGAATATCGATCCTCAGGAATATGCAGTTTTCACAGCGAAAAGCTGAATATCTTATTGGCTTGGCCAGGATTTGTACCGAACAAAATAACTTTTTTGAATCACTTGCAGATTTACCTTATAAGGAGGCGATAGAAAAATTAGTAGCTATTCGCGGTATCGGCGCCTGGTCGTCGAATTATTTATTAATGCGCGGTGTCGGGCATCTCAATTGTCTGCCGCTTGGTGACACCGGATTAACCCGGGCAACAAAAGAAGTCTATAACATGAGAAAGAAGCCGGATAATGGCAAAATAGAAAAACTGGCCAATAAATTTGAACCGTATAGATCGCTTTATACATTATATCTCTGGTTTTCTATTTAGTAAAGGAGGAGGAAAATGAAAAGGACTGTTTATATTCATAAGTTCAGAACTAATTTGGGCTGGTTTAGGTTAGCCTCGACCGAAAAGGGATTGGCTATAATCAATTTTACCAACCCAGCAGGCTTCAAATCTGATATCAAAAAACGGTTTGCCGATTTTCAGGTTAAGGCCGGCGGCGCAATGAACAAGAAGGCCGAAAGACAGATAAAATCATATCTTGCCGGAAAACTAAAAGAATTTTCGCTAATGCTTGATTTGGCCGGCACCCCCTTTCAGCGCCGAGTTCTTCGCAAAGTCGGTTCTATACCGTATGGCAGGACAATTACTTATGGCAAAATAGCGACCTCTATTGGAAACTCAAAGGCGGCTCGAGCGGTGGGATCGGTTAATGCCGGAAACTCTTTGCCGATTGTAATCCCCTGTCACAGGGTTCTGGCCGCCAAAGGCCTGGGTGGGTATGCCGGCGGACTCAAGCTGAAAAAATATCTTCTAAATCTTGAAAAGGTAAAATATTAAAAAGTTATCCGGCTTTTGGTTCGCGCTCACAGTCATTGTTATTGTCTTTAATCAGTCTTATTTACCATAAAGTTGCCATCTGTCTTATTGGTGGTATTCAACTCTTATGGGATAAATCCCATAATTGTTTCACAAAAAAACGACCTTATTAAAACCGTATTCAGGTAAGTGGCAAAATTTGTCCCTGTCATAATATGTTAAATGTCAACAGTTAACAGGAAATTGGCAGTTTTCTAATACAAATATATCATTGATGGCATCGTTTATGCAAAACTGCTTGTAAAACCAAGAATATTAGAAGGTGAGTCAAATTATGTTTAGCAAATTATACAATAAAAGCGGCTTCACTCTCATCGAGTTGATGACCACGGTTGTCATTATCGGTATTGTGGCCGCCATGGTGGCACCCACATTTGATGCGGCCATAAAACGAAACAAATTCAAGGGTGAAACAAAACAGATTGTCTCAATGCTCAGAACAGCCCGATCCAATGCTATTGCTGAAAAAACGCCTATGGGTCTTTATCATGATTATGAAGAAAACAAAATAATTATGTTTAAAGAGATGTCTTCACCGTCAAATTTCAAAATGGACTTGGGTACCGATACGGTCAAAATAGAAATGCAGTTTGATAGCAGCGGTATCGATGGCGGCGCCTATCTGACAGCAACTTTTAGCAATGAGGCACTGATATTTCAGCCGAACGGCTCGGCCTCTGAAAGCGGCACGATTGATTATAGCTATTTTAGCGGCGATGTCTATTGTCACAGCACTCTAAGTGTATTAGCCTCAACGGGTCGCGCCAAAGTGGAGTCTATGCATACCGAGTATTAATAAAACTCCCTCTTTCTTATCCTCCGGTTAGGTCCCCCGTTCTTTTAAACGGGGGCCTTTTTTTTGCAAACTGTTCAAATATCAAACTAATAATTGGGCCTTTTTTGGTCGATGTAAATGGGGAGAAGCGGATTATAGCGACCGCCTCAGGCCGATGAGTGAGTTAATATGAGAGTTTTTTTGGGTTAATATTTGGTAAGTAAATGTCGATAAATAAAAAAAGATGACAGAAATAAGCCATAACTAAAAGAGACGCCCATGATGTTTGCAAAAAAGAATAAAAGTATGGTTGGATTGGACGTTGGCGCCAATTCGATTAAGCTGGTCAAGCTGGATCGCACCAAGACCGGGATGGCCGTTGGTGCCATCGGGATCAGAGAGCTTCCTCCCGAAGCAATCATTTCCGATGAGATTAAAGATAGAGAAGCGGTCATTTTCAACATTCAATCGTTGATTGATCAGATTGACCCGAGAATCAAAGACGTTAATGTATCTATATCCGGCTATGGTGTAATCACCGATAAGTTCATGATTGATAAGAAAACCGGTTCCGAAGCGGAACAGGCTATTCTTTTTGAAGCCGAGCAACGCTCGCCGTTTGATGTTGAAGATGTCACTATGAGTCATCATATCATTCGCGTTGATGAGGAAACCAAAAAGCAGGAGATCCTGCTGGTAGCGGCACGAAATGAATTCCTCAATTCCTTTATTGAGTTGGTGCTCGATACCGGTCTTCGTCCCAAAATTGTTGATGTGGATTCAATTGCCACGCTTAATGCTTACGAATATAATTATGAAATTGATCCAAGCCGAACAACGGTCCTGGTGAATCTCGGGTATGATGTCACCAATGTCGTTTATCTGCATGAAGGCTGTTATCACTCAACCCGTGATATCTCTTCGGGCACACGTGATATTTACAATGCTATTCAAAAAGAATTCAGGCTTAATGCGGAACTTGCCGGAAAAACTATGAAAGGCGAGATGAAAGATTCGGTCGATCAGGATATGCTGAAAGCCACCGTGGTTTCGTCGACCGATGAACTGGTGTCCGGACTTGAATTGGCCTTTTCATATTTTAAGTCGCAGGCGAAGGTTGACAAAATCGACTGGATGGTCCTCTCCGGCGGCGGGGCCTTGGTGCCTTACCTTCCTGAGTTCCTTCAGTCAAAAGTAAATATCCCGCTTGAAATATTGAATCCCTTGAGAAACATCGACTATGATCCGGAGATGTTTCAGTATTTGGAACTTGAAAAAATTGCCCCGCTGTTGTCGGTTCCGGTCGGCCTGGCGATGAGATTGGATGGGTAATGGCTATGATAAAAATAAATCTTTTACCCAAACAGTATCAAAAACGTTCAGGCGGCTTTTCACTTGGAAAGCAGGGGAAATATGCAGTTGCCGTTATCGCCGGAGTGATTTTAATGCTCGGTTCAATTACATCGTACCAGATGTATCAAATGAGTGAGCTGGAAGAGCAGATGAAAATCGCACGGATGCGGACGCAGCAATTAAAAAAGGATATACAACTGGTTGATGCCTTAACAGATATCAAGTACAAGATTACCAATCGCCTCGATGCAGTGGAGCGTCTTGATCGGCATCGGAGTGCCTGGGTAAAAATCCTTGAGGAAGTGGCCCGGAATGTTCCGGAATTTGTCTGGTTATCCAGTTTTAATGAAATAAATGAAAATACTTATAACCCCGGTGATACGACGACTCAGGTCCAGTCAATACTATCAGTTCGTCCGGTCGAAATAGAAGGATTTACATTCACTCTTAATGCCCTGGCGACCTTCATGATTAAGATGATGCGATCCAATTACTTTGACGAAGTCGAAATGGCCAATGTGGAAGAGATATCATTTGGGGAAGAAAAAGCATACAACTTTAAACTAGATTGTAACGTGCATTACCTGTCCGATGAAGAGCTTGAAAAGATTCTGGCTCAGGCAACGGCCAGCTCCAATGCCGGTTAATTAATATGTAAGTGAGGTACCATGGACTTTAGAGACCCCAAAACGCAGAAAATACTCATAGGCGTGGTAGCCTTTTTTGTCGTGGTATATTTCTGGTACACGCGCCTCTATACATCATACGATAATCAATTGGCCGGCATGACTCAAGAGTACGAAAACATGATTACCGATCTTAAGAATGTAGAGATGAAATCCAAAACTCTGGAGGCGCTCAAAGAAGAGTATGTCGAGCTTTTGGATAAGTATCTTGAAATTGAGCAACTGTTGCCGGAAGTAAAGCAGATACCGTCATTTCTGGTACAACTCCATACGGCCTCTTCGCTGACGGGAATCAAGATAACAAAGATTGAACCGCGGCCCATTACGCCGGAAAGTTTTTATAACGTTGCCAATTTTGATATTCAAATAGAGGGCGGTTATCATGAATTCGGAAAATTTATGAGTTATGTCGCCAATTTCCCGTTTATCGCCAATGTTTCCAATATGGATTTAAAAACAGAGTCGGTCAGTATTGGCGTATCAGAATCAGAGACAGGTGGGGCCAAAGAATTGAATCAACCCACGATACAAGCAAACTTTCTCCTCTCAACCTATTATGTCAAACCGGATGAGAGGCTGCAGGAAATTGAGATTTAGGCGGTCGGAGGAGACATGAAAACAAAAATATTAGTTTATTCGTTATCGATACTATTACTTGCGGTCCTGGCTGTTTCGGCTGATGACGCCCTGGTTTCAAGGCTGAAATTAAGCCCTCAATCAGGTGAGACAGTTCTCAAAATCGATGTTTCAGGACCTTTCCAGTTTATTCATGAAACAGCCGAAGCCAAAGACGGAAAACCGTTTAGGCTGGTCGTTGATATTTTCCCGGCAATCCATGATCTTTGTCAAAAGGATTTTGTCGATCTGCCAAAAACAATGATCTCATCAATTCGGACCAGTCAATATTCAGTTGATCCTGAGAAGGTTGTTCGGATAGTCTGCGATCTGGATCAAACGGTAATGTATCGTGTTGAGAAAAAAGGTAGTTCGGTATATCTTTATCTGCCGGATAAAAAAAGCGGCAATTTTGCCTCCTGGTCGAGTCTTTTAAAGACGACCAAACCTGCCAAAGCTCCGGTAACGGTTGCCAAAGTTTTAGCAGAGAAAAAAGATGAGCCCGCAAAGAAGGTTGTCAGAAAGAAAGTAGTAAAAAAGGTAAAGACATCAATTCCGTCTCCGGCTAAGACTCCTGAAAAAACGAATACGACTCTTGCCAAACAGTATCAGACAAAAAGTTCCAATTTTATAGATCACGATAAGTTTTTGAGCACACAAAGCAGTCCCAAAAAGGTTCAACAGGTCGCTTCTGTTCCGACAATCAAATCTGAACCGATGAAAAAGACCAAGGTTGAAAAGAAGGCGAAGGCTGTAGAACCCAAAATTGTCGAAAAAGAAACCGCCGCTGTACCGGCCAAGGAAAAAACTATCAAAAAGAAAATCGCCAAAGTTGATCCGCCAAAGTCTGAGCCAAAATCAGATCAGCCGGTTCAGAAGTTTACGATGGTGAAAAAGACGGCGCCGGTAAATAAGGAGACAAAGGAAGAAACAACCAAGGCGGCCCCGGTTGTCAAAAAGTCTGCAACAAAATCAAATGAGGTTGCTTTAACCGATGCGAAAGAAACCGAAAAGAGTGAGGATGAGCAGAAACCGACTTCGAGATTTCGCCGCAAACCAACATTTCCGACTAAGTTGAAAGGTACTATCGTTGCTGAATTCCCGACCCGAATTGTCATGAAATATCGTCCGGGAACCAGCCGTGATCCTTTTGAAAATCTCCTTGCCGATACCAAAGGGACCAACAGTCCGATCCAGAAAAAAATTCCCGATGTGGAAACCGCAAAGTTGGTTGGCGTTTTGGAATCGGCCGACGGTAAGAAAAGAGCCCTGCTGGAAGATCATGACGGTTATGGTTACATCCTCAAAAGCGGAGACAAGATTAAAAAGGGTTACGTTGGAAAAATATATTCGGATAAAGCGTACTTCAAACTCTTTGAATACGGTTGGAGTAGAACGGTGGCTCTATATATGAGTCTAAATTAGCGAAAGGCTGGATAAAACATGAAAAGTTCATTATTAAAAAAATATGTCTGGTTGATTGTCTTCCTGATTTTTGCCGCAGGTTTATCGACTAATATTTTCAGCCAGGACGCTAAGGAAAAAGATTCTATGGCGCCGATTGAGAATCTATCTTTCCAGGCGGCCGAAATCAGATCGGTCATTAGGTTTTTGGCCGATTATGGTAATGTTAATGTTGTTGTTGCCCCCAAAGTTCAGGGGCAGGTTACAATCAATCTTAAAAATGTTACCTGGAGACAGGCCCTTTCAATTATTGGAAGCACTTACAATTTGGCCACTGTCTTTGAGGAAGACGGTTACATTCGAGTTCTGCCGGCTGATGATTATCGCAAGGAGCAGACCGAAATCGACCAGCACAACAGCCAACAGTTATCTTTGGCCAAGCTTGAAGTAAAAATTGTTCGTCTGGCCAATACCGCTGCTTCAGAAATTACGGAATCAGTTAAATCGCTTATGACCGATAGAGGCAAGGTTGACGCTGATGAAAGAACCAATTCATTGATTCTTCAGGAGGTTCCTGAAAATCTTGATCGAGTCATAGATTTTATTAAGGAATTGGATCGACCGGCACGACAGATTAAAATCTCGGCGCAAATGCTCGAAATATATAACACCGAAGATATCGAATTAGGTGTAGATTGGACCGCCTCCGGTTCCTGGAGCCCGGAAAATTCGAATCGCTCCGTTTCTCAGACATTGACTCAGAATGGGAATCGTGTGACTGATGAATTTATTCGTTACGATATCGGTGCCCTTATGAATGGCTGGAGTGTCAATGCCGTTGTTTCAGCCATTGTTGGCGAATCAAAAGGTAAAGTAATTGCTCATCCGGAAATTACGACAATTGAAAACAAGATGGCCACCATTCAGATGGGCCAGAAAATTCCGATTAAGCAGTTTGACCAATCCGGAAATGTCGTTATTCAGTTTGAGGATGTCGGTACAATATTGAGGGTCACACCGCATATTACCGCGACCAATCAAATATTGATGCATTTGATACCTGAGAGAAGTTCCATCGAACCGGACCCGTCTGGAATTATTATCAATACCAGCAATGCCGAAACCAATGTGGTTGTTAATAATGGCCAAACAGCTGTAATCGGTGGTTTAACTTCGCAGACAGAAGTTGAGTCTGTTGCCGGTATCCCGATTCTAAAAGATATTCCTCTTCTTGGCGCCTTATTCAGATATAGCATAACAAAATATGAGGATCGTGATCTAGTTATATTTGTCACACCGACCATAGTTGAACATGACCTGGCCGATGCCGGGTTGTAAGTTAGGATAAAAATTTAAAAACCCGCTTTAAGGGCGGGTTTTTTTCTGTTACTAAAGATGAAATAAATCTTTTGATAGAGCGATTGGCGAACTAAACAAAAAAAATTTACAAAACAGGAGTTTTTATGAGAATCCCCAAAAGCAAGTTGTTTTTATTGACATCGCTGATTCTTGGCTTTGTCGCTTTGAGTTTCGGCTTGATTTTATCCGGATGTAGTACATCATCGAGTGGTTCCGATAGTGGAGCCTTAACGGTAGCTATGACCGTTAGTCCATCGTCCATAACTGTCGGCGAAACTGCTGTAGTTGAAGCGACGGTCACAGATGGAACCGACCCGCTACCTAATAGAGTTGTCACCTTTACGGCATCTCCGGCCAGCGCCGGCTATTTTACGCCGAGTGTCGACACCACCGGTGCCAGCGGCGTTGTGTCATCGGTATATACGGCCCTGACCGACGGAAATGTGACGTTGAGCGCCGTTCTCTCAGGCGGAACTACTCATGATGATTTCAGCCTGTCGGTTGATGCCCAGTCACACACCACTACCGGTAATGTTGATCTGGTCGTCGTTCCCACAATCATTTTGGCCGATGGTTCATCGACATCACAATTAACAGTAACCATCCGGGATCAATCAGGCGACCCGGCCCCCGATTCAACCATGGTAAAACTCACCGCCGGTGAAAAATTTGTCGACCTGGATGGAAATGGTTATTGGACGGAAGGTATCGATTCGCTTGTTTACGACGGCAATGGCAATGATACCTGGGATGCCATCGGATATATTCCGGCAACCGCTTATGTTACCGGAGGCGCCGGTCAGATTGTTATCGATTACACGGCGGGAACCGAAGCGACAACGGTTTATTTCACAATAACGGTAGACGAATCAGGCGGTATCGGCGGTTATGCCGAAACATCGATTCAGCTGACACCTGATGCCACGGTAGCATCGATTGTGATGGATGCGGATGATATTCATCTGGCCGTAAAAAGAACGGGCGGTATGGAAACCTCGACGATTCGTGCGGTCGGTTATGATGCTTATGGCAACACCGTTCCGGAAGGCATAACAATGTTATTTATAATCACCGATGGGCCCGATAACACCGACGATGGTGAGCGTCTTGGTACCTTAACCGGGGCCAGCCGCCGAGGACCGTATGTGACAACTACCAATAGTATGGGGCAGGCCTACTGTCCGATATCCTCCGGAACCGTTTCCGGAACCATTCGGGTTCGGGCCTATGTTGACACGGTTCTATCCAACGCCACTCAGATTATGGTTCATGCCGGCCCGCCGGCCCGTATCGTTGTCGGTGCCGAGGAATGTAACGTACCTTATTGGGGAATGGTAAATGAAACCAATGAACTGGTGGCGCTGGTTTCAGATATTTATAATAATCCCTGCCAGGATTCAACGGTTGTTTATTTCACCTGCGATGAAGGTGTTGTGATGGCCCACCAGAATAGAATTGACGGTGAGGAAGGTTTGGCTTCCAGTACCTGGATGTCTTATGGCAGTGATCAGACTGTCGATGACGGTATTGTAATGATTAAGGTCGAAACCAACGGCGGCACGCTGGTTGACAGCGGCTACTTCATCAATAGCTGGTATCCCGACACCCTCTGGTTTGCCATCTGGCCGCAAACGATGGCCGCTCATACCGAGGCCCATGGTTTTATATTTGTTGAGGTCCGCGACCTGAATATGAACTACTGCGTCGAATTGAGTCGAATTAAATTTGAAAGTGAATTTGTTACTTTTATAGAGCGTGAGAACGGCGACGGCTGTTACAGTTCCGCCATCAGTAATTATGCCCAGGGTAAAGTTCTGGCACAGGATTATTCGATGAACAGTGTCTCCGATGACGGCATCGGGGCAATCGATTATATAACAGTTCGCTTTGGCTTTGGCGCCTCGGCGACTGCACCATGTACTTTACTGACCGGCATGACCTATTCCAAATCATGCATAATTGATATACCGTCAAGTGTGCCGACCAGCTCGACCACGCCATTTTCGGTTATTATCAAAGATCGTTTCGGCAATCCGCTAGGTGATCATGATCTAACGGCCACTTTGACCGGCTTAGGATCGCTGGCCGGCGCCAATCAGTCTACCAATACCTATGGAGAGGCGGTTGGATTTTCATATACCTCTCCGGCGGTTGAGTCGACAGTGATTATTAATATCATCGATAATGATGCTCGCGGCGCCACAACCTTTAGCATTCAGATAAAGGTTACCGCCGACTAAAATTTCATCTTGCTTCTGTTTTGTTTCGAGAGGGTCATCTGAAGCCACACAGATGGCCCTTTAATTATTTAAAGAAATAACTGGATTATTGACGAAAGGCTTATAAATTTATTATATGCCGTCGGAAAATTTAAATAATTTCAATCCGTATCTTTTACATGAAAAGATTTTTCTAACCTGCCAAAAAGTCCCTGATAAAACAGCTCTGTTAAGCAGCAAAAACCCGAAGAATTTATTCACTTATAAAGATATCAAAACAATATCCACTCGTATCGCCTCAGTGCTTATTAACAAAGGAATTAAGCCTGATAATAAAATCGGTCTGTTGGCCGAAAACTGCCCCGAATGGGGAGTTGCCTACCTGTCCATACTGTGTACCGGCGGCATCGTTGTTCCGTTTGATCCGGCTCTAAAGCCGGCGGAACTGGCAAATCTTCTAAGACTTTCAAAGATTAAATTGTTTTTTATATCCGAAAAAATGCTTTCTCATTCGGGGCAAATAATTAATAATATTGGGAATAGTATTGAAATAATATTGCTCGACAAAATCAAAGACCTGCATAGTAAAGATTCCGAATCTTATTTATGCCGTGACATCAAACCTGAAAATCCGGCTGTCCTGATATATACCTCCGGTACGACCGGTGATCCCAAGGCGGTCGTGTTAACTCATCGTAATCTCATCGCTAATCTGGAGGGTATTGCTGAGGCGCTAAAATTTTACCCGAATGATGTTTTCTTATCATTGCTGCCGCTGTATCATACTTTCGAGGCGACCTGCGGCTTTTTAACTCCTCTGGTGCAGGGAATGACAATTGTCTATGCCAGATCGCTTAAATCCAAAAATATAATTGGCGACATTAAAGATTACTCTATAACCTGGATTGTCGGCGTGCCCTTATTGTTTGAGAAAATGTACCAATCGATGAGAAAGAAAATTGCAGAATTGCCATTATTAAAACGAATAATAATCTCTGTAAGTTATACGCTATGCAAAATCGGCTGGTTGTTTGGTCTCAAAGCAGGAAAAATATTGTTTAAAAAACTGCGAATAAAGGCCGGATTAAATACTGTGCAATATTTTGTCTCCGGCGGTGCACCGTTGCCGGCCGAAGTTGCCGAGTGGTTTAATATGATAGGTTTCAATTTTCTCGAAGGCTACGGATTGACTGAGTGTGCTCCGGTTGTCTCTGTAAATCGCCCGGATAGTATAAGATTCGGTTCCGTTGGTCCGCTGCTGCCCAATGTTGAAATAAAAATAAATAATCCATCATCGGAAGGGATTGGTGAAATTCTGGTTCGTGCCAATAGTACCACTCCCGGTTATCTGGATAATCCCGAGGCAACCAAAGAGCTCTTGAAGGACGGTTGGCTATATACTGGTGATATAGGGGCAATGCAGAAGGGTTATTTGTATATTAAGGGACGAGCCAAAAATCTTATCGTTACCGGTGGGGGCAAAAATATTTATCCTGAAGAGCTTGAAGATATTATTTGCCGTTCACCTTATATACTTGAGGCTTTGATCCTGGGCAAAAAGCGTCCAAGAGACAATCATGAGTCTATTTTCGCGATAATTGTCCCGGATATGGAGCACTTTAAAGCAGAGGAGATAGCCGAATCACCCAAAACCGATTTGGATAAAATAAGATCGGTCATAAAAACCGAGATAGATAGGGCCAACAGTATTTTGTCCAATTACAAACGGATAATTAAATATGAAATACGTTTCGATGAGTTTGAGAAGACCTCAACCAAAAAAATAAAACGAACTTTATATAAGTGACAGTTATGATTAAAATCGAAGAAATCAAATTCGATACGCGGGGCGATGGTGATATTATTGACCTGACCGCTCAGGTTGCCGAAAAAATCAAATCGTGCGGGATAAACTCGGGAACATTAACCGTTTTCACTCCGTCGGCAACATCGGCCATTACGACTATCGAATACGAGCCGGGACTGTTGCAGGATTTGCCGGAGTTTTTTCAAAAAATAATTCCCTCCGAAGTCTCGTATAAACATGATCAAACCTGGCATGACGGTAACGGTTATGCCCACCTTCGGGCGGCCCTGATAGGACCGGATATCACCGTACCATTTATTTCCGGAAAAATGACGCTGGGAACATGGCAACAGATTGTTTTTCTCGACTTTGACAATCGTGCCCGGAATCGAAAAGTAATAGTGCAAATAATGGGAGAATAAAATATGAAATTCACGGTTATTGAGGCGTTTGAAAAAAATGGCAACAAAGTAAAAATTCTTGATCAGACAAAACTGCCGACCGCATTGGTCTATAATGAATACGATGATTTTCGCGATATTATAACCTCGATCAAAAAACTCGAAATCCGCGGTGCCCCGGCCATTGGTATTGCCGGTGCGTATGCGCTGGCGGTTGCCTCTGAAGCCGAGGTTGATATCGATTTTAGACGTTTTAAAAAATTGCTTCCTGATATTGCCAGAGAGATAAAAAACGCCCGCCCCACCGCCGTCAATCTTGGCTGGGGAGTCGATCGTGCCTTGAAGGCGGCTATGGAATATAAGGGAGATGATAGAGAAGAATTCAGCAAGGTTATATGGGATGAGGCCCTTGCGATACTAAATGAGGACAAAGAGCTGTGCGATAAAATAGGCAAAAACGGTGAAAAGCTTCTCAAGGACGGCGACACCGTTTTGACACATTGCAACGCCGGGGCGTTGGCTACCGGCGGCTCGGGAACCGCACTATCGGTCATATATGCCGCCCGTGATGCCGGCAAAAAAATTAAGGTTTTTGCCGATGAAACCCGTCCGCTATTGCAGGGAGCCAGGTTGACCTCGTGGGAGCTTATGCAGGAGAGTATCGATGTGAACCTTATCTGCGATAACATGGCCGGAGTTGTGATGCGTCAGGGGAAAATCGATTGTGTTATTGTCGGTACCGACCGTGTTGCCAAAAACGGCGACGTCGCCAATAAGATAGGTACATACACGGTCGCTGTTCTGGCCAAGGAACATAATATCCCGTTTTATGTTGCCCTGCCGTATTCCACCTTTGATAATGAACTTGAAAGCGGAGCCGATATTCCAATTGAGGAGCGTTCCCCCGATGAAATAACAAACTGGGGCGGGGTACAAACGGCACCGGAGGGTGTTAAGGTGTACTCACCCGCCTTTGATATCACCCCGGCCGAACTGGTTACCGCCTACATCACCGACCAGGGCGTAACCCCGGGCAAAAGAAAATAGTCTGCAGACTGCGTCTGGTTAATTTTGGTGCCCCGCAGTTTTCTGTGGATTAGCCACTTTTCACGTCATTGCGAAGCGAAGGGTGATCCACCGCTTGCGGTGGATAATTGCCGTCAGCGGGCGTTTTCTGGCAACTGATTTATTTCCGGGCGGCCGCGGGAAAGATAGTTGGCCAGTTGAATATATGAATTAAGTCTTTGTTCCATCCGCTCCGTTTTTTCAGGATAAAATTCTTTTAAATCATTTTCCAGATAGGGCCGTTTTTTTAGATCATACAGTTTTTTGGTAATGTCAACCCGGTGAAAAAGAAAGGACGATCCCTCAATCAGTCCCAATTTATCGCTGGCGACTATTACCGCAAATCCTGAATCGTCCGGCTCAAGCGAAAACAAGTCCCGCCCCCAGCTATACATATCCGTTTCCAGACCGAGCAGGCCGGCAATTGTCGGAAGAATATCAACCTGACTGCCGGTGGCTGAAATCACTCTGCTCGAATTGCCAAGCAGTGCCGGAGAATACAATAATAGCGGGATATGGAACTTCTCTGGTGATAGCGGATACCGGGGACTCTGGTGCGCCACATGATCGGCGGTGAATACAAATATTGTACTATCGAACACCGGCAAACTTTTCATTCTTTCCATAAACTGCCCGATAGCCCAGTCAGAATAATAAAAGCAATTCAACTCTTTAAAGTTTTTTATCGAATTACCGTAAATTATGAATCTGTCATCCGGTATTAAATACGGATCATGGAAACTCAAAGTCAGCGCCGCCAGATGAAACGGCCGTTTGAAACTTTTTATCTCTTCGGCGAGCTTCTCAAACAGATTATGGTCCGGAATACCCCATCGCGATATCTGCTCGGAATTGTCAAAATTGTTTTCGTCATAAAAGCGGTCGTACCCGGCCGTTTTTAGAAAACCTTTCATATTGTCAAACTGAATATCACCGCCATAGGCATAACTGGTTGCATAACCAAATTCGTTTAAAATATCGGGAAGCGGCCGGAACGGATAGGAAGCCGAATATCTTTTCATTATCGAGCGGCCGGGCAGCGAGGGAAATGAACAGAGCGTCGCCGCCAGACCCCGGTTGGTACGAATACCGTTGGCATAAAAATTGTCAAACAGGATTCCATGCGCACACAAACTGTCGAAATTAGGGGAAACATTGTACCTACTGCCAAGAGCGCCAATCATCTCCACCGACCAGCTCTCCATTAAAATCAGTACAACATTGGGAAGAAAATCGAATCCTTTTGCACCACTTGACCTATATACCAAGCTATAATTGTTTTCTGCAATTTTATCTTCAATTTTGAGCATCCTAGCTACATTCTGATAGGCCGAATCAATATCATAAAATGAAAAACGGTAATCGGTACTTTCAAACAGTTTTTTTCCATCCCGAAGTTCTTCGTATATGGAATGGGTCAATGTGTATATGCTGTTGAGCGACAACTGGTTAACAAAGTTGTTATCGCTGAAATAGGCCTCACCCCAGTCAAGCGGCTTGATACCGGTTCGTCCCCTGATTCCAAAACCCAAAAGAATTGTTATCAGAAGATAGATAAAAATCGCCTTTGCCCGGCCAACTTTAATGTCAACGGTGCCAAATTTGTTAAGGATAAACTTAATAATAGAATAAAACAGAATCGATAGGATAAGCCAGAGTGTTATAAGTATCCAGAAACTCCCGGTGGTCACAACGGTATAAAAAAACATTTTGGGAAACTCGATATATTCCACCGCCCAAAAATTTAGACGACTCCCGAAACTGTCATAAAATTTTAGATCGGCAATCGATAATAGAATTATCGGACTAAAAATAATGGTAAGTACAACCAGACAAATACGGCGAACTTTATTGACCGTAAACCGAACAAACGGCAAAAGTGATATAAGAAAAAGCGGCAAAATTATTATTGATAAAATAATAGCGTCAAATCGAAAACCGACCCAAAACGATAATAATGCATCCGGAAAAAAGCTGCCTTCGGCTAATGAAAAATGCGTCATCAAAAATAGTAATCTGACAAAGGCAAAAAGCAGGGCGCCAATACCAAAAACCGCCAGCCAGATTCTGGCTTTGGTTGGTATTAAAAATTTTCCAGTCAAGTCCATTCCTAATATTATTAAATATCTTTTGTAATTACAATAATTGAAAATATGAAATTATGTAAAAATTATCGAAGATAAACAAAACCCGGTCAATCAATGAATTAGCCGGATTTATATTGCCATAATAATGTTCACTGCGATTGCGACGGATTGACTATGCCGTCGGGTCGGCCAAAGGTTGCTCTCTTGTTTAAGTCAACCTGAACTATAAACCAGACCGCCGGTGAAAACACAATCCAGAGTATGAACAGAATCCAGCGATTAAGTTTGTCAAAACTGACTATTTCATAAAGCTCGCCATATTTATAATAAGAATAGAAAGCGCCAAATGGAACAAACAGCAAAACTGTCCATAAGGTCGGCGCGGCATCATTATCCTCGGCCAATGCCGCCAGTTCCACGGCAGTTTGATAGAACCAGTAGATTGCATAAATTCCCAAGGTGATAATCATTAGAAATACCTGTACCCACATATCTCTATATTTTACCTGTGCGTTCATATTATCCTCCTGCAGTTAATCTTCTATATTTTTAATTTTGACGGCTGTCCCATACGCCAAAAGCTCTGCGGCCGCTTTCATAATAAATGATGTGGAAAACCGAACATTGATAACCGCGTCAGCACCCTTCTTAATTGCCTCCTCGATCATCCGATCAAGCGCTTGCTCCCGGGTCTCGGCCAGCATTTTGGTATATTCGGACACTTCGCCGCCGATAATAGTCTTTAGCCCGGCAACAATATCGCGTCCGACATGCCGCACCCTGACTGAATTGCCGCGTACCAACCCAAGTTGTTCAACTATTTTTTTACTCGGTATAGTCTCAGTTGTAACTATAATCATCTTGTCACCTCGTCATAACGGTCACGTTTTCTTGCAAACATTCGCTCTCTTATTATCGAAACCAACAGTACAATAAATCCCAAAATCCCACAGCCGATTCCGATTCTCAGCAAAAGCGGTGCTTCAGAATCCAATAGAAAATCGGCACAAATATGATAACATCCAAAACAGAGCAGGATAATTGCCGCGATTGAAATAAATATCCAGCTGATGCCCCGCTCCATTCGTTTGTAAAGACTGCTCCAATAACCTTCCCAGACCTGTTCCGGGATATCTGCGTATTTCATAGCGCCTGTTACCTCCTTCAACTTACGAAATGACTCCAACTCGTGTCGACATTCCATGCATCCCTCCAGATGAACCTCAAAATCCTGCTTTTCATCCGGTGACAGTTCATTATCGATGTAGCCGGAAAGCATGATTCTGTATTTTTCTTCAGTCATATTCACCCAGAATTTCTGCCAGTTTCCGTCGCGCATAATACAACCGCGACATCACCGTACCTTTTGGTATTTTAAGCATCTCCGCAATTTTATAATAAGAAAGATCACGGAAATGTTTTAACATGATTATTTCCCGGCTCGAAAAATCAAGCCGCATAATAGCCTTGCGAAGATTTCGAGCCTGCTCCTTTTTCAAAGCAATCTTTTCAGGGTTCGTCTCAACCACAAGCAGAAAATCATTATCGTCGATATCAATCTGCTTTGAATCCCACTTTTCGCGCCGCTTGAGACAGTCCTTACATAAATTGGCAATTATTGAATAAAACCAGGGGAAAAACCGCTGGTCAGGATTAAATTTCCCGGCCGATTTATGAACCCTGATAAAAGCTTCCTGCGATATATCAAACGCCTCATCCCTGTTGCCGACCATCCCCAGGGCCAGGTGATATGCTTTAATCTTATATCTTTCAACAAGTTCCCTCATGGCCGTCTGGTCACCTTTTCTAATTCTTACCATTAATTTGGCATCATCGCAATTTTCTTTTGTCAATATATTTACCCTTGCGCCTTGGAAATATTCGATCTATCTGCCGAATAAATTAAAAAAATTAAATATAAAAAACAAGCTATGACTTGATCTGTTCCGGCAAGGCCAGCATCCGTTTGATTTCGCCGGTTCGCTCAGATTTATTCAGTTTTTTTATGGCAATAATATTTCTTCCGGTTGATTTCTGAGAAGATTTTTTGACGGCATAATGATGTTTACTTTTGGCCGCTATCTGATGCAGATGTGTCACCACCAGCAATTGATATTCTTGAGCCAAAAAATCAAGTTTCCCGGCGACCGCATTGGCTGTCACTCCACCGATACCGACATCGATTTCATCAAAAACAAGCAGATTCCCCTGGCTGTCTTGTTTTTTCAAATTCTGCTTTTCGGCCGCTTTTAAAGCCAGCATAATTCTGGAGATTTCACCCCCGGAGGCGGTTCTTGCCAATGGTTTCAACGGTTCACCCGGATTAGCCGAAATCAGAAAACGGCCCGATTCTAACCCGTCCGGTGTCGGCTTGATTTTTTTACCGTCCCATTCGATTCCGTTTGTATCCGATTCGTACAGGAACTCAAACAGAAATTTCGATTTATCCATTCCCAGCTGACTCAGTTCCAGCTCCACTTTCTTTGATAGATTTTTTGAGGCCTTCTTCCGCTTTGAAGAAATATCCGAGGCCAGTTCAAAATACTTATCGAAATTCTCTTTTTCCAACCGTTGAAGATTTCTTATTTTATCATCGATGTTTAAGTCGGCACCAATTTTTTTGTCTGTTTTCTCCAGAAATGCAAGAATTGCCTCTTCCGAACCGCCATATTTATTCTTCATTTTAAACAGGTCATCGAGCCGAATATTAATCTGCCCCTGTCGATTGGGATCATCCGAAATCGACGCCTGATACGATTCAATTTCCGTTCGTAATTCGCCAATATTGATTATGGCCTGATTCAACAACTCGCCGGTTTTATCCAGTGATTTATCGATTGCGGCCATCTTGGAAAATTCGTTCCGACAAATCTCCAGAATTTCAATGGCTGATAGTTCCTGCCGGTCGATAAAATTTAGTATATTCGACGATTTTTCCGCCAGTTTTTGCGATGAATCAAGCAATTTCTTTTCGTTCAGTAATTCCTCTTCTTCGCCGATTCGGATATTTGCCTTTTCAATTTCTTCCTTCTGGAATTTGAGAAGTTCCAGCTCCTTTTTTCTCTGGTCCCGATTGGTTATCAATTGATCCAGATCTTTTCTGGTATTGTCCCAGTTATTGAATAGCCATCGCAGTTTTTCGATTTTTTTCGTTATACCGGCGAAACTGTCTAAAAAGTTCAAATGGTTTTTTTCATCAAGCAGTAGCTGATGCGAATGCTGTCCGTACAGTTCGGCCAGATACTTACTTATCCGGCGAAGCTGCCCCAGCGATACGAGTTGACCATTGATATAAGATTTGGATGCACCTTTGGCGAAAATTTCTCTTCTGATATTTAATAGCTCCGAATCAACTTCAATATCCAAATCCTCCAGTTCGGCTTTAATATCCCGGAGACTGTTGGTACTTTCTTTGGAAATATCAAAATCACACTCAATAGCCGCTGCGGTACTACCGGAACGGATATCATCCCGATCCGCCTTCTCACCCATTAGACGGGCGATGGCACCGACAATAATAGATTTTCCGGCTCCGGTCTCGCCGGTTAAAACCGACAGTCCGGAATCAAATTCGATTTCGAGCTTATCGCTCAGGGCAAAGTTTTTAAGATATAACCGTTTTAACATTTTACCTGTTATTATAACATCATGCCGAGTAGATACTTACGATTGCCCGCCTCGCCTTGCTATCAACTCTTCAATTTCTGTGGTTAATTCCTGGGCTGCTTCAAAGTCTTTTTTTTGCTCGGCCAATTTTAGCTCGGCTCTTAATTTATCAATTACCCGCTCACGTTTGAAAGTGAGCAACTGATTAATATAATCCTTAATCTGGGTATCTATTTTTAAGTTCGGCAAATCAAGTATCATCAACGACGATATTTGATTGGTCAGTTGTCTATCTTCGATATAATCAAAAAGTACCGATTCTTTTATTGCACCATGAGTTTTGTAAATATCCAGGATGAACGAATAGATTCTTTTTAAATCCTCAGATTGAAAATCTTCAGGGTGGAACTGGTCCTGAACCGTCTCAATATATTCGGGATAATTTAAAATCATCGAAATAAGATCACGCTCCATATCGGTTATTTTTTTGGGTTTTTTGACATCATCCGGTGATTTCCGAGTTGTCCGATTACTTATAATTAGATTTGCCAATACCGTCTGATCGGTTTGGGCGATGGCGGCCGCTTCACTGATAAATAACTGTTGCCGAGTTGAATCGCCGATCCTTCCGGCCAGTTCGGCCAGCTCTTTGATTAATTTTTCTCGAGCAATTATACCGCCTTTTTCCATATTAATATCTTTGGTGCGAAACTCAAGATACGGCAGGGCATCTTTTTTTATCTCCTCAATCTTTTCGGCACCGTATTTTACTGCTACCGAATCGGGATCCTCGCCCTCCGGAGGACTCATTACTCTTACTTCAATGCCGGCATCATACAAAGCATCAACCGAACGGACCGCCGCCTTCTGACCGGCCGAGTCGGCGTCAAAGAACAAGTAGGCCATATCTGTAAAGCGGGCCAGAAGGCGGGCCTGTTGCTCCGTAAAAGCCGTCCCCGATGAGGCCACCACATTTTTAATGCCGGCCTGATAAAGCGAAATCAGGTCAAAATACCCCTCGACAATTATCACTTCGTTTTTTTCACGAATAAACTGTTTGGTGAAATTGAGACCGTAGAGAACAAAACTTTTGGAATACAGTTTTGTTTCCGGCGAATTTATATATTTGGCCGCCTCACCTTTTTTCAGCGCCCGTCCGCCAAATGCAATCGGTTTTTCGCTCAGGTTAAATATCGGGATCATCAAGCGTTGGCGAAATCTATCAAAATGTTTATCCTTTTTGTCCGAATGAATCACCAGCCCGGCCGAGACCAGATCAATTGGATACAGCTCTTTTTTCAAAGCATGTTTTAAAAAACCTTCCCATTCTTCACCGGCCAGACCGAGCTGAAACAGCTCGATTGATTCATCGGTAAGGTTTCTTTTGGCATGAAGATAATTCAATATCTTGACCCGGTATTTATCCGAATACAAAGTCGTTTTAAAATAATCCAGCGCTACCTGCTGGGCATAGTGCAGACGTTCGTACTGTTCCTTTGTTTTGTCATCGATTTTCCGTTCGGGAACACGAATCCCGGCTTTCGCCGCCAGATGTTTAACCGCCTCGACAAATGTCATACCTTCGTGCTCCATCAGAAACGTAAAAACATTGCCGCCTTTGCCGCATCCAAAACAATGGAAAATCTGTTTATCCTGCGAAACCGAAAAGGAGGCCGTTTTTTCGACATGAAAAGGGCAGAGGGCCAGAAAATTTCGTCCCCGCTTTTTCAGACGAACATACTGATTGATTGTATCAACAATATCGCTGGCCTGTCGGACCTGCTCGATTATTTCCTGAGGAATTATGCCTGCCATAACTATTTTTAATCTATTTCAGTTGAACGATAGTCACTCCGGCGCCGCCCTCGTTCCAATCACCCAATCGAAATGATTTGACCGCCGAATGTTTTTTCAGATACTCCGAAATTACCTTCCGCAGCGTCCCGGTTCCTTTGCCATGAATCACATATATCTGCGTCAATCCCGAAACCAGCGCTGAATCCAGGTACTTATCGATTTTTTCCATCGCCTCATCAACTGTTAATCCGCGCAGGTGAACCTCGGGGCCGGGCACGTTAAGTTCGTTCAGCCCACTGGCTCTGCGAATCTTCTTGTTTTTATCAGCGGCACCTTCGATTTTCTGTAGATCCGAGAATTCAACCGTACTAACTATATTTCCCAGATTAACCCTTGCCCGGTTATTACCGATTAAATCAATAATTTCACCTTCCGAATTAAGTGATACAACTCTGACCGTATCACCCGGCTCGAAATTAATATTCGATCCTGTCTTTGATTTTTGTTTGGCTCGTAACTTATTTAAAAGATTTTCTTTTTCCTTAAGAAATTTATGAGCTTGTTTCACAGAATCTTTTGAAGCATTTGTCTCTTTGATTTTTTTAACAATCCGTTCCGCCTCGTATCGGGTCTCATAAAGCGTCTGCTGAATTACGTCCAGCTGTTCTTTTTTTGTCAGCTCAATCTCGCTTTCGAGCTTGTTGCTCTGACTTTTGTAATATTCCTCAAGTTGTCCGGCCTTTTTCAACCTGTCCTCAAGCGTAGCTTTATCTTTTCTTAAAGTCGCCAATTCTTTTTCCAGCGACTCTATCAATTTTGTCAACGAGCGTTCACTCTTGCCAACCAGTTCGGCGGCATTGTCGGTGATATCGTGCGGCATTCCCAGCCGCGCGGCTATCTCAACAGCATACGAAGCGCCGGGAATGCCGGTCTGAAGTCGAAAGGTCGGCTTCAGCGATTCCCGGTCAAATTCAAATGAGGCATTTTCTATTTCAGGATGAAGCATTGGCAGTGTTTTTAACTGTGAATAATGGGTGGTGGCAATTGTCTTGGCCTTGTCTCGGATTAATCTTAAAAGAATGGCCTCGGCCAGCGATGATCCCTCTTTCGG
>CBFCZE010000019.1:0-31712 GCA_965602655.1 uncultured bacterium | reverse complement strand
AGGCGACCATAAAAATCTCTTAGAAGATGATCTCTTGCTCGATCCCTAACCTGGAATGCCATCTTTGAAAATTAATATTGGCCTTGTGGCATACCATAAATGGTGGGTTTCTGATTATCAGCCCTAAAGTGACTTGCCCACAGCCCTTCGTTTATCTCAGGATTTATAACAAGCTGTGGGGTACCAAAATAATACAAAATCCCAAATATTAAAAAAAGTGACTGCCCGAAAGCGCTTGATTTTGTATGATTTATATGTTTATTAAACCGAACAGGAAGATTATTCGATAAAATTTATCGGATAACGATTTGGAGGAGATTGGGGCAGTAGCTCAGTTGGGAGAGCACCACGTTCGCAACGTGGGGGTCGGCGGTTCGAGCCCGCTCTGCTCCATAAAATATAAAATAGGTGTGCTAGATGGGGGTTTAGCGGGCCCCTGTAACCCGGAATCCGCTACACCGGGATCGAATTCCCACCAGAGGACTCACCCGCTTTTTGTGCGGAAAGAGCAAGCGGTGTTGATAATTGGGTCCTGTACAATTTTGGCGCGCTGAATCCCGCCAGGACCGGAAGGTAGCAACGGTAGGCGTTAGTTGGAATGTGTTGCGGGAGTGCCTGATAGGAGCTGGCTGCTGTGGAAGACCTGGAGCGGGCGTACAACGGTGGGTGCACACCCTAAAAATAAGCAAAATATGTCGTATCAGGTATTAGCGAGAAAATATCGGCCGCAGCAACTCGATGATGTCATCGCGCAGGAGCATATCACCCGGACATTGGCCAATGCACTGAAATCGGGGCGGCTTTCATCGGGTTATCTTTTCACCGGCCCGCGCGGTACGGGAAAAACCACGACCGCCCGCATTCTGGCCAAAGCGATCAACTGCACCGAAGGTGAACCGTCGATTCCCTGCGATAAATGCACAACCTGTAAGGAAATCATCTCCGGCTCATCGCTTGACGTTCTCGAAATCGATGCCGCCTCCAATACCGGTGTCGATGATATTCGAACTCTTCGGGAAAATGTCCGCTACCTGCCGACCTCCGGTCAGAAGAGGATTTATATTATCGATGAAGTGCATCGCCTGTCAGGTTCGGCCTTTGACGCTCTGTTAAAGACTCTTGAGGAACCGCCGGAGCATGTTGTTTTTATGTTGGCAACAACCGAACCGCATAAGGTTCCCGAAACTATTCGATCACGAACCCAGCGCTACGATTTCCATCGGGTCAGCGTTTCAGAGTTAAAAAATCATATTAGAAAGATTGCCGACTCCGAAAAAATTGATATCGACGACGAAGCTCTCTATCTTTTGGCCCGCAAGGCCGATGGTTCGGTACGCGATTCGTTATCGCTTCTGGATCAGCTTTTCGCCTTTGCCGACAAGAAGATTACGGCCGTCGAGGTATATGATGCTCTCGGTCTGATAGACAGCCAGTTTTATTTTGATTTCGTCCGTGCGGTAGCCGCCAAAGACAGCGCCGAAGCACTGGATATGATAAAAAGATTAATAGATGCCGGTGTCGAGATTCCTGAATTTTGCATCGGACTGACCGGACATTTTCGCAATTTATTGATTTTACAAAATGCCAAACAACCCGAGACATTGGTGGAACTTTCCGAATCCGAGTTTGAGAATTTCCACAAACAGAAAGATTTTTTCCCAACCGGTGACCTTTTGCGGATGATAAAAATTGTTACCGATTTAACATTTGATATGAAAAGCGGGATTGACCCGCGTCTGCTTCTCGAAACCGCCTCGCTGAAACTTACCAGTATGGAATCGACGGTACTGTTTGAAGATATCCTGGCATATCTGTCCGGGGCCGCTGAAGGCGACATTTCCGAAGAAACAACGGCAGCATCATCCGACAGCGATCTGTTTGGCCGGACGACCGGCTCCAATCAACAGCTTTCTCCGGCGAAACCTGAATCGACGACCCAATCAAAACCGGAACCGAAACCGTTTATATCATCGGATTCCGCCCGACCGGTTAATCTTCCGATAGTACAAACCGGCTGGTCCAAGTTTGTCGATTACCTGAAAACAAAAAATCGGATGCTGGCGGCGCATCTGTCGATGGTGGAGATCAGGGAAGTCAAAGGTAATACGATTACGGCCGTTTTTTATAATGCCGGGGGAACATCGAAACAGGTGGTTGAGAAAAAAGATTATCTGTCGATTATTGTTTCGGAACTGCGGGAATTCTTCAAGTCTAATTTGAAGATTCGTTTCGTGATTGATCCGAATAAAAAACCTGAACCAGCCGTTAAAACGGTTCCGACAACCGACAATATCGATATGGATAAAATATTAAAGGAAGATAAGAACCTAAAAAATCTTGTTGATCAGATTGACGGCGAGATTATCGGTATAAAAGACGCTGAAAACAACGATAATTAATAGAAAGGAAGTATCTTATGAGTAAGGGCGGACTTGGCAACATGATGAAGCAGATTCAGAAGATGCAGGCCAAAATGGAAGAGATTCAGGCGCAACTGGAGGAGACCGAGGTTGAAGGTACCGCCGGCGGCGGTATGGTTAAAGTTGTTGTAAATGGCAAGCAGGATTTGCTATCGATTAAGATTGACCCAGAAGTTATCGATCCTGACGATATAGAGATGCTTCAGGATTTGATCGTGGCCGCGGTAAATCAGGCCAGACAGAAAGCGCAGGAACTTCAGAACGAGCAGATGTCCGGTTTGACCGGCGGTATGAATATTCCGGGAATGAATCTGCCATTTTAGGATTTATAAAGATTATATGTTTAAATCATCCGAATCTGTCGAACGATTAATAAATTTTTTGGCGCGCCTGCCCGGTATCGGGCGTAAATCGGCCGGACGGCTCGCCTTTCATATTCTGAAAATGCCGAAAGAGGAGGCTCTGGAACTGGCCGTGGCGATAACTGATGTCAAAGAAAAGGTCGGTTTTTGTTCGGTCTGTTTTAATATTTCAGAAGACGATCCATGCTTTATATGTACGGATGAAAACCGTACCAAGGATATAATCTGTGTCGCTGAAGAAGCCTCGGATTTGGTGGCGCTGGAAAAAGCTGAGGGCTTTCGGGGTGTGTATCATATTTTGGGCGGAAGAATATCACCTTTGGATGGAATCGGCCCGGATGATTTAAAAATTGCTCAATTACTGGAAAGAATAAAAGATGGCGTCAAAGAGATAGTAATAGCCACCAATCCCAATGTTGAGGGCGAAGCGACGGCGCTGTATCTGGCCAAACTTATCAAACCGCTGGGGATAAAAATTACCCGTATCGCACGCGGTCTTCCGGTTGGCGGCGATCTCGAATATGCCGATGGGGTCACATTATCGCGGGCACTTGAGGGTCGTCAGGAGATTCAGGTTGATTCCGATGAATAACCGGTCAGAAAATACCAATAATTTATTTACCCCTCACAATATTGTCGTTCTTCTGCTGGTTCTATGTTCATATATAATTCTTTTTTGGGGCCATACTTTTACAGAGATAGACTGGGGGTTAGATCAAATAACCTATTTTTCCGGTAGTTTTTTTATTTTCTGGATAATTATTTCAGTCATTTCAATAATTCTTCTCCTTGCGAATATCAGAAATCATTTTATATCCGACCTGCTTGCCGGCTTTCTCTGGGGAAATAGAAAATTATGGGGCAGGTGGCTATTGGTAATATTAGGCATGGCTGTCTTTTTCTATTTCAGATTTGACGCACATCTGTACGGTGAGGGATATATCCGGGTGGCCAATTTTGCCCAAAGAAGTCAGCCGATATTTCGATGGCACGAATTTGGCAGCAGTTTTATTCCGTATCTGTTTTATCAGGTTATTTCGCTGTTTGGAATGGCTAAAGTTGCATCGGCAATCTGGGCCTATCAATTGTTATCGATTATCTCCGGCGGCTTATTTCTGTTTTTCTCGATAAAAATCTCTGATCTTTTATATAAAGATTATCATGATAAGATAACATCGCTATTTTTGATAATGCTATCGGGATTAACTTTAATGTTTTTCGGGATGGTTGAGAATTATCCGATTCTTCTGGCGCTGGGGGCGATATTTGTTTATCTGATTGTAATTACTATTAAATCTTCAGACAAGAAATATCTGTTTTATTTATGGGCTTTTACCTTGATTGGGATTGTTATCAACTTCCAGTCCATTTCTTTGGTGCCGCCGCTTTTGTATGTTACCTTGAAATTATTTATAAAGCGTGAAAAAATCGGGGATTTATTCGGATTTCCTGCCGCACTATGTTCGATAATATTGGCCGTAGTTGTCTTGTATATAAGCGCTGCCAAAGATTTGGCCCTTGAAAACTTGATTCTGCTGTTGGGCGGGAAATCCCCCGAGGCATACTATTGGTTATTCAGCCGAGTTCATCTGATCGATATATTTAATTTGATATTTCTATTTGTTCCGCTATTTCTAATTTTCATCTACGCCATTTTATTTGGATTCAAAAATCGCAAAAAGGATAACCTGTTTTTAGTACTATCGCTTTTTGTCTTATCCCAGATAATTTACTTATGGATAGTCGATCCGAAAAACGGGATGATACGCGATATTCCTCAGTACGGTTTTCTTTTATTAGGCTTTGTCATTCTGGGAGTCTACTCGTTGTTAACCATCATGAGAAAGATTAACCTTTCACAATCAATTGTTATGGGATTATGTCCGATTGCTTTAATATTGATGCTTCCCGGCCTTATTTTGCATCTGTCTCCGCTAAAAACTGAGGAGAGTTTAAATAAATATTTAAGATATAATGAAGCAAAATACAAATCCGGCTTAATCGCTCTTCGCGATTATTATTTTGAAATCGGAAATATGGACAAAGCAAATTATTATGACCAACTGGTTGCTGATAAGGACCCCGGTGCTCTGCAATCAAGATTGGTCGGTGACTTGTATGCTCATGGCCGTTACAGCGAATCTTTTGATTACGCCAACCAGCTGGTCGAGCGCTATCCATACAATTATAAATACCGCAGTCAACGGGCCAATCTTCTAAAGTACTATAAAAGATTTAACGAAGCTGAGGCGGAACTGGATACGGCGATAATTTTATCACCATATTCTGTCGAACCATACCATTTCCTATCAGAGTTGTATAGAGAACAAAAACTTGAGCAAAAATGTATCAACGTCTTAGACAAAGCGATTTCATTTGCACCCAATAATACAATCATTCTGATTGACCTGACCGGGTATTATTATCGAATAAAGTTGTATGATAAGGTCGACAGTATGGCTAAGGCTATAACGGAGATTGATTCTCTGGTTCCGCATGCATACATGTATCAGGGTCTTATTGCTGATAATCGAAAACAGTTTGATAAGGCGACCGAATTATATTCAAAATTTATTGAGATTAATGATAAACTGCCCGAGGTCCCGATAATCAGAAAGAGACTTAACGAAATCTATCTTCTTCAACGAGATAATAACCCCTCAAATTAGTTTATTTTATTATCTCATAGTCCGAATTGCCGGGTAAATTTCCATCTAATAGCTTTATATCAAAATAAGCCGATATTTTCCCGCCGGCGCTATCGAAATAAGCCGGGTCAGGTGCGAAGTTATAAACATACTTGGCCTTAAGCTGATTTATGGCGTAGTCGTACAAGCCGATTTCATTGGCATCAATTCTAATACCAAAGCGGTAACCCTTGTATTCCCGGCCATCATTATATTGCTCATTGAATAATTTCGATGATTTGCCATTAAGAGAGGCCGGCTTAAAAAACATCAGAGTAGCCTCGGGATTTTGGCTATTTATATCACTAAAACTTATTTCGAGCCATTTATCGGATGAAGACACAACCAATCCGCTTTCATTTAACAATTCCTGATTGGTTTTGGTCCGGCCGGGAAAAATCTGATTGCCATGAGAATTATCCGAAGCGATATAATCCTCAAATTGTCGCTTATATTCAGGCCAGGATTGGTTAAATGAGTTTGCTATGATATTTTTGACCTCTTCTATTGTCAGACCATTGATAAAACCTATATCACCCGACAAAGAGCGATATAATTGAAAAAACTTGTCGGCTCCCAGAAAATTATAAATATAATCCACCAAACAGGCCTCTATTGGAAATGTAATATCAGGCATTTCGCTGCCTTCATTTTTGATGGTAGCCAATACCGAGTCAATTTCGATTAGCTTATAATCAAGAATATACTCTCCGAAATCTAAAATAACACCGGGTGATCTTTGCCATCTTCCACCCAGAGATATTGCCAGACCATTTTTCATAACCGGTAATGTAAAAAGTGAAAGTTTTTGAAGTTTAAAATTTACCAACAATTGAGCGACCAAATGAAACTCCGGGAACACCGAACTGATTATTGCATCCGAGGCTTGATCATAGATTCCATCGGTTTGCCGTCCGGAAAGTCTGCCGACTTCCATAGGACCGTAACATAAATAATAATCTATCTTTTCTTTAGCCAGAATGTCCAGACGCTCAGGTGATATTGATATTTTCGCCGCAATTTTATCAACAAACGAATCAAGCGAAGCCGAAGCAATTAAATTATATGAGTTGTCTCTTTTTGGATTTACAAAAAATCTGAAATATTTGGATTCATAGACAGGCCAGTCAGCCGCATAATAGTCTTGGGGAAATATAAACCAGAAGTAATCGCCGGACTTTTTGGCATAGTAGAGATTATTGGTTTTTCCTTTCGAGGTTTCTACACCGAATTGAATTCTGATTAATCCGGTGTCCAGGGTTGATTTTGATTTTATACCAACATTCAGTTTATCTTTTATATGCTCCAGATCATAAACAACAGGTGAATTACAGTCTGATTTAACCGGAATGCCGTCATATTCAATTCCAAGACGAACCGATCTTTCTCTTGCGGACAGTTCCCACATACTCCGTGCCGATTCATAATTACCCGAGCGAATCAAATCAAAATAATCGGTGAGGGCTTCGGCGGCCAACCGATCGTCTGATTTTCCATTTGAGGTATTGGGCAATAGAGATGCCAGAAATACCGCCAAACATACTACGTATTGATTCATCCTGTATATTAGCATTACAGATTCCTCCATTTAAGTAAAGATATTAAATATATATACAAATTTAATGAAAAAAAATCTATGGTTACCAAAAAAAAAGCCCCCGCCAAAACGGAGGCTTATCAAATAAAGAATCTCTTAAAAATGGATACTTGCGGAAAATCTGTGAACCGATGACAACCGCCCAAAGTCAACCCAGGCATAATCTAGCGATAGATCAGAGTTTTCGGTTAACGGTGTATTAAATCCTCCGCCCAGCGTAAGCCCCTCTTCTTCGTAATTGAATTTGTATCCGCCGCGCAGAAAATATCTATCCATCCAATTGAACTCAGCGCCCAGACTGCCCTTTTGAAGATTATCATTAGGATGTTTGGCTTCGGCCGATAACATTACCGTAGAATTATCTCCAAACTCAATATCATAAGCCATTCCTATCCGGAAAGTAAGCGGCAAATCGTAGGCTTCCACTCTCAGACGACTGCTCTGTGGATCCTGATTCGGATTTGATGGATCCGGTGTGTATGGAACATTCAAGTCGGGTCCATCGAATTTCATTTCCGGTCCCATGTTTGAAATATTCATTCCCAGCCTCAAAGAGCGGAATCCGGTGTAAAGCAGTGTGCCAAAATCAAAAGCAAAACCGGTCGATTTTTCACGATAAATCTCCTCGCCAATGACTTTAAAGGAGCCGCCGAATGAAAAATTCGCCGTTAAATCTCTGGCAAAACCTATTTGAAAGGCCCACGAAGAGGCCGAATAGAAATCACCGGTACCATCCGGTTCACTAATTGTGGTTATCTCCTGATCGCTCATTGATAGCATTGTTAATGCCGCGCCAAAAACGCCGATACCCTCAAATCTTTTGGCATAAGCGATATAGTTAAGGCTGATGTCAGTCAGGTAATTTATATGAGTTATGGCCAACTGGTTTGAATGAATATTTGTCAATCCGGCCGTATTCCAATACAGGGAATAGATATCATCCACACAGGCTACCGAGGCTTCGCCCATACCATGATAACGGGCGCCAACACCGATTTTCAAAAACTGAGCGCCGACCGATCCTGATTTGGAAAACTCATCAGCATAAGCCGTGATACTTAACATAATAAAAAACGTTATGATCAATATTTTTTTCATCAAAATCACCTCCTACTTTATCACGGCAAATCTTCCGACACGGTTACCGTAATCGGACTCAACATGATACAGGAAAATTCCCGGTGCAACGGACAGGCCGTCTCTGGAAAGAAGGTTCCAGTCGGCCGTTCCTGTGCCGTCTGTATGTTCAATGGTTCTAACCAGATCACCACTTAAGGTATAGACCCGGATAGTACATATATCGGGAAGATTATTAAATTTTATTATCCGTTCGTCGGCACTGGTTTCCCAGGCGGCCCGCACAATATACGGGTTGGGAACAACCCGAATATCCTGTAATTCCGCGCTGGCGCTGGTGGCATCAATACCGTCAATTCTAAAAGTGAAAATATCATCAACACCATTCATTGGTGCGCCCTCAATGGTAAATATATCACCGTCAGCGTAGCCGGTGCCAACTTCGCCCAAGCCGAATAACCAGGCGTGGTTATATGGATATCCTTCCGGATGCGGATTGCCGTCATAAGGAATATCAACAATACACATCAAATCACCTTCGTCTGGATCCCAGTTGGTATCAGCGCCATAATCAAGAACCTCGGCAATAACCTGATAACCAAAAGTTGTATTCCAGACTTCAAATGGAATCGACATTGGAGTAGTATCGTCCCACCACCAATAACCTTCCGAACCACCGGCCGTAAATCTTATTTCGTAGGTTGAGCGGAAATGCTTATCAGATCCAAGCGGAGCAAAGGCGGCCTCGCCCATGGAACCATAAAACACTTCCATAGCCAGCGATGTATCACCGGCCGAGGCAAAGCCGGTTTGAGCCATTGACGTCGGTACCCGATCACCGCTGCGGACAACAACCCGAATGCCTTCACCGGTTTCATAAAGCCCGGGGTCGCCGGTTTGTCTGGTTTGATCGGTCAGAATGGTATCGCCGGTTGTATTATTAATCAGATGCCAGTATGTTGCGGCATCGGTTTCAGAAAATGTTACGCTGTACTCGGATCCGTTTATCTGCGTCTCATCAAAGGTAATGGCATAAACTTCTCCGGCGCTCTGTACGGCACTATTGGTGGCCGTATGGACAACCGTCGATTGGGCCGAATAGGCTCCTGCCGGATCTGATCTGGGAATTGTCCCGACCACATTTTTGTCGGCGTTAGGTCTCCCGAAGCCGTTTTGCAATGGTCCAATCGGCACCGATGTATCACCGCTGTCAAAGGCAACCAGACAATACCAGTATTCCATGCCGTTGGTCAGGTTACTGTCAATATAAGTGTGATTTATCAAATCACCCGGATTCTCAACCTGAAAGGCGGCAATTGGTATGTAATCTTCATCGAGACATCCGCCACCGGTAATATTGGCCTCAAAACCCCAGGTATATCCACGATTGGAGGAACGATACAATTTATATCCTCGGAAATCAGATTCGCCGCGGAGCGGATCGATATCGACCTCGGAAGTATCATTCCAGCTCAGGTAGTTTTTTGTATCGCCGACCCGGACACTCAATGCGGGCGGCGTCGGGGGTTGCGGGCCGACAAAATAATTATCATATAATGTCTGAGCCATGGCGGCGTTGCTATAAAATTCTTCTTCATCCTGCCCGGCTATAATGGCATAAACGACTCGAACCGTTTTACCGGCAGTCAGATTAATACCGCGTGTGCACTGCAGGTAGTACTGGTCGGTCGGAGGAAGTGATTCGTCATATTCTCCCGAATCAATTAATTCAAATCTTTCGGCATTAGTGGCGTTGGCGACCCGTTCCCATTGTCCGGTCCGAAAAGCGGTCATGCCAATGTTATCCGGGGTTTCAAGATATTTTGTTCCCATAATACCGGTTTGAACCAGAGGCCCCCAGCCCATATCGTAACCATCTTCGTCATAGGTCCAGGCCAGATTTTCAGTGCTGTCGGAGGCGACCAGATCACCCAGACGGCCATTTTCACCTTCGGCGTTGGGACCGCCAACGTCAAAGTCACTATAAATGGCAAAGTCAAACTGGTTGTAATCGACGGTGGTGTCGTTGGTTATTTCCAGAACGACAAAAAGTAGGTCTTCATTGTAACAATAATTCCACTGATAAATTGTCTGCGTTAATTTTATTCCCAGACTGCGTGAGCCATCGGCGTCGGCAAAACGATAAGTTGATTGCTGCAGGGCCGTCGGTCCGCCGGGATAAAAATCATCATCAATGGTCGAGTATATCTGATTGTAAATCCAGGCAGCACTATCGGCGTTCCAGATCCTCCAGCCATAGGCGGCATTTCCTAAGCCGGCCCCAATCGTATCGACCGGATCATAATCATAAGTGGTCGTGTCCGTTGATAATCTGATACCATAGCTATTTACTCCGGAAACGAGAGATGGTAACGGCTGGGAATCCTCATCGGTATCGATGACAATGGTATCTCCCCCGGCGGTTACGGCTCCAAACCAGTATTTCATTTCACCGATATAATCGCGACCTGAGTTTTTTGGCCATTCCCCGGACGGATATCCATCATAACTAAAATTGGGCATACGGCCGTAATTATCAACCCGGACAACAATATTACCCTTATCATGAATAACAAAATCAACTAGAGCCGGTGAGGGCGCAGCTGTTTCAGATACCTTGGCGAAGACTGTAGTTGATGTAACTGACAGGATAAAGGATAAAAATCCCACAATACATATTTTTTTGAACAATCTATTCATACTCTTAACCTCTTTAGAAGTTGAATTCCAATCCCACTCTAAATGTTCTTGGCGCGGAGAAGTTCTGGGGATCATGGGCCATTAATCTATAATAACGATTAGCGTCTTCGACCGTAAATGGACCATCACCGTCCGGATCGGCCCCGGCCGGTTGCCGTCGGTCATCATCGTCCGGTCGGCCGGTATTGCTGTATACATCAATTATATCCCGACGATTGAAAAGATTCTCAATTTCGACAAAGAATGAGAAAAACAGGTTATTTTTATTAACATAGACATCCTTATTGAATCTCATATCAATCGAATATTTTGCCGGTAGTCTAGCCTCGTTTAATCCGCCTTCACGTTCGCCTAACTCATTAGTTACCGTATATGGTAATCCGGATCCATAGCGGCCGATCAGATCAATTCCCCAGGCTCCGGGAATTGTCATTCCAAATAGATCCCCTTCCCAGTCGCGCGGGACACGGTAACTAATATTAAGAGTCGCAGTGTGCCTCTGATCAAAGGCCAGCGGGAATTCCATAACCGGCATAACCGTATCGGTCGTATTGCCGATGTAATCATAATACCCATCGCGCGAATGTGAAAGATTGCCTTTGGCAATCATATAACTATATACTAAAGTGCTGGCAAAATTGCCTCGAGCAATTTTTTCAATTGTAACATCAACTCCTTTTACAGAGCCATAGTCTTCATTTATGAATTGAGTTACCGGACTGTCACCGTACATACCGATTTCGCGAGTTGAGATAAGATTTTTGATATCCTTATAATAAACTGTTGCCGCCAACCTGATATCATCGGTCAGCATATGATTGAGTCCGAGTTCATAGGCAATCGTTTTTTCAGCTTTAAGATCAGGATTGCCTACCAGAGGTAAGCCGCTGTTTAAATTGGCTTCGAGATTGGTGTACATATCTGCGAAATTGGGAATTTGGAAGAAATAGCCATAGTTAAAGCGTATAATTGATCTATCTGAAATTGGGTGCGAGATACCAAGGCGAGGTGATATTTGTGTCTTGGCACTGGCTCTTACTTTTGAGGTACTGATTGTGTCCAAAACGTTCGGCCAGTAATTAACCTCTGAGTTCAGGTAATCGTATCTTAAACCAGCGTTAATGATAAAATCTTTAAATTCCATTTTATCCTGAATATAGGCCATAGCATAAATGGGCGATTCGCTGTATTTTTCACCATATGGTTCCTGATTATAGAATTGCTTCTGATCCCAGAAAAGGTCATAAAGACGATACTCACCGCCAAACCGCAATTGGTTATATTTATCAATTTGACTTGTCAGGGCCATAGAGATTGCGTCATAATCGGTGGTGCTTTTCTGGTAACGCGGATCAAAATCATCACCGGTGGTAAAGCCGGTCCAGAAATAATCCAGAGAGATCTGATAATTGTCTTCATGGATTGTGCCATTATACACACCATTGGCATCTTCAGAGTATCCCGGCCACTGATCCCAGTATGTATCAAAGAGATGTTCCGGGGCAAATTTTGTTTCGGTATAGAAATGATTATATGAAAAATCCAAAATCGTTTTTTGGCTGTGTTGATAACTGCCTTTTAGACCATACAAATATGATAGTCTCTTATATATCGGGAGACCATCCTGATTAAAATCATATGACCTATTATTAACATCGCGGTGCCTGTATGATTCGCCTTCAGACGAATTATAGTTACCGACCAGCGTTAGTTTAAGAGTCGGTAAGGGCTGCAGGCTAAACTTTGCCATTTGTGAATATTGAGTTTGATCATTGTGCGGCAGATAGCCGTTATTCCGAAAATATTCACCGGCCAAAAAGAAAGTTGATTTAAAACCTGTTGTCAAAGGAGTGGGTCCCGACAAATTATAACTTAATCCATTAATACCGATTCGGGTTAAACCCCGCCAGTCACTCCTGTACACATTATAAGGATAGGTGGCCCCTTCGTAGAATCTTAATTTTCCATGATAAGAGCGAGCCCCTTCTTTTGTAACTGCGTTTACAATACCTGCCAGAGCCTCGCCATATTCGGCCGGAAAACCGCCTGAAGTAAGGTTGATTTCCTCAAGAGCTTCCGGAACAATTCGCATACCGACAGTACCAAAAAACGGATCCTGTACCGAGAAGCCATCATAGAAATAAGATATGGTTCCGGTTCGTCCGCCTCTTATATGCAAATTGGCGTTATCATCAACAACCGTTCCGGCCATATTACTAATAATATTCTGAACCGATAATGCGTTTGGTATAAAAGATATCTGGTCGGATGTAATTGTTGAACGGGTGGCCGTCAAATCCTTTTGAATCGGCTTTCTTTCGGCCACTACTTGTACGAGGCGGTCCAAAGGAATATCAACCTGATTGAGTTCGAAATCGACCGGGGTTGTCAGATCGAGTAAAACTCTCACATTCTCTTTTTGGACCGGCTGAAAGCCAATAATGGATACCGAAATCGTGTGCCTTCCGGCCGGTATATTAATAAAGAAATATTCCCCATCGACATCGGTTTGGGTGGCCCATTCGATACCTTCCATAAGAACGGTTGCCCCCTGTATTGGCATACCGTTTCGGGCGTCTTCAACGACTCCGGCGATTTTGCCGGTCGTAGATCCAGATGTAATTAGCGGGCAAAAGACAATCGACAAAACTATCACGATAAATTGATTTAATTGTTTTTTTATATTCAAAATACTCCCTCCGTCGAAGGTTATTGTTATTTGCACATCAGGTTTATATATCTATTAATATCCCCACCACTAAATTGTAATTTTATTTACAATTAAATTGACGATATATGTCATTTATAATATCGGTTGCAGGGGAATCTTCTTTAATCTTTAATATGAAAATCAGATTAATTATTTCCAGAAATAATCCTTTTTTCCTAAAAAGAAAGATTATCGAAAAAAATAAGGAAAATCGACAAATTCTTAATTCGGTAGCCTTTCAGTGTCAAGTTTTTGAACCAGTTTCCCGATAAGAAATAGAGAGTGCCTATAAATTTAGTAATAGAATTTTATCCTGGCATCTGGACAGTTAAGGAAGGACAACATCCTTTGATACAAAGGGTTACAAAGAATTTTTGCAGGCGTTTTACATTTGCGGTGAGCCTGGTTCTACTGCTATTGCTTTTGGGAGCAACGGTGAGAGCGCAGGATTTGCCCCTGGCTATTGTCTATTCCGATAGCCTGATTTCGACATTACGCACGATGCGCGGAATCAAAAGCAGCATCAACCGCAAGAAAAGTAACGTTAAATTTCATGAATATCTTATTACCTCCAATCAATCTGAAATTGAAAAAAGAGTTTCAGAGATTAATAAGATTAATCCTCGATTAATCCTTACAATCGGTTCTTTTGCCACTCGGGAAATCTCAGAAAGGATAAAAAATAAGGTAATCGTCTTTTCGGCCGTTCTTTATCCGGAGACCTCTGGTTTTATAAAATCAAAAAAGAATCCGGGAGGGAAGATTACCGGGGCTTCGCTGGATATTCCGCCAGATATTCAATATAAATATTTTAAGCAGGTTATTTCAAACCTTAAAAAGATTGGTGTTCTTTATTCCGAAGAGACTGCCAATCTCATTTCTCCGGCAAAGGCGGTTGCTCGGGAATCAGGGCTCGAACTAATTGCCGTCAGAATTGATACCGAAAAAGATATTCCGGCGGCACTTGAAAAATTGCGGCGCATGACCGATGGTATTTGGTCGATTGCCGACAAAAAGATTTTCTCGCACCGTTCAACCAGATTTATACTTTTAAACACGCTTCGTAACGGCATTCCATTTATGGGTTTCTCCAGAAATCTGGTCGAATCGGGGGCGCTTTTTGCGCTTGATTTCGATTATAAGGATATTGGCCGGCAGGCCGGCAAAATTGCCTTGAAAGTATTGGCGGGAGGTGATCCAGCCGGAATAAGTGTAGAGGTTCCCGGTATTATTTGGTTTCACTATAATGAAAAAACGGCCAAACATATTAATATTAAAGTTCCCGAAGATTTAGTGGCTATAGCCAAGGAGGTGTATCGATGAGATTCCTTGGCAATATTAAAAAAATCGGACTTCGGGAAAAATTTGTATTTGTAGTTTCGCTGGCCATTATCTCCAGTATGATAATTATCAGCGGGTACCTGATCAAGCGTCAAAATGAAATCTATCGACAGGAATTGGCCAATCGAGGAAGTGCTCTGGTGGCCAATTTAGCTTATAACGCAGAATATGGTGTTATTCTGGAGTCTGAAGAAGAATTGGATAATCTGCTTGAAGGATTTGCACGAGCGGATGATGTGATATATGCTCAAATTCGCGCCGTAGATGGCAGAGTCCTGGCCAAAACCGGTCAAAATGTTTATGCTGATTTTATTGACTTGGCGGTTATTGATAATATATCGGTCGGGGATCAAAAATTGGCACAGAATTACTATACTGCCACGGACGAAACAGAATTTTTGGAACTAAGATATCTGGTACAAACCAAGCGGCAGGAATATTCAAGAGAGAATCTCGGGACAGTCATGGACTACCAGCCTCAGAAAATTGATAAGAATATGGAAACCATCGGTGATGTCCGAGTCGGTTTGTCTCTGGCCAATTTGCAGCTCGAAATCTCCAGATCACAGACGGCCGCGATACTTTTAACTTTGATGGTTGTTTTATCGGCCATAATTATTATGACCGCTTTTGTACGCATTATCATACGCCCAATTGAGACGCTCGTAAATGTTACCGATCAGATTTCAAAAGGCGACTTAAATAAAACAGTAGAAATTACGCGCAGCGATGAAATTGGACTATTGGCGGAATCGTTTAACCGAATGATAGAATCGCTAAAACAGTCAAAGGACGAAATCGAAGAATATAATCGAACATTGGAAGAAAAAATAATTGAACGAACGCGTGAACTTGAAGATGCTCAACAGCAGCTGGTTCAAACAGAGAAGCTGGCCGGAATCGGGCAATTAGCCGCCGGTGTTGCCCATGAGTTGAATAATCCGCTTGGCGGTATTCTGGGCTATGCCCAATTTACTCTGGAAAAAATGGAGAAAAAGGACGTGGCCTCCTTAGAGGAGAAGGATTATAAGTCATTCAGGAGATACATAAAAGATATTGAAACACAATCACGCCGGTGTAAGGCTATCGTGCAGAATCTTCTTCGATTCTCTCGATCTTCAAATAAAATTGAATTTCAGGAAATCAATGTTAACGAGATCATTCTGGAAACCCTTACTTTTGTGGAACACCAATTTGTGATGAAACAGGTCAAATTGTCAAGGGAATTGGGTCCGACGATCCCGCCAATACAGGGAAATCCAGGCCAACTCCAACAAGTCTTCACAAATATGCTGATAAATGGTCTCCATGCCTCTGAATCAGGCACCGAGATGGTTGTTTCAACTAAATTCCAGCCGCCTTTGGGAGAATTCCCGGGGACAGTTGAAATAAACTTCATCGATAAGGGCAGCGGTATTAACGAGCAGGATATCAAGAAGATATTTGAACCGTTTTTTACCACCAAAGAGGTTGGTAAAGGGACCGGGCTGGGACTTTCTGTTAGTTATGGAATAATAAAAGATCATAATGGTGAAATTAAAGTTAAATCATTGCCCGACAAAGGAACGACATTTACTGTCATGATTCCACTGGAGAAGAAGAGCACACCGGCCGATAAACAGGCTTAGAACAATAATTGGGAAACAAATTTAGGCATGGTAACTAAAGCCAACATTTTAATAGTCGATGACGAGGAAGTCATGCGAGAATTTTTGCGGGATGTTCTTGAAAGTTTTAATATTGAGATGGCATGCAATGGAGAAGAGGCCATCTCTAAGCTGGAAGAAAAGGAATACGACCTTATTATTACCGATATGAAAATGCCGGGCAAGTCCGGCGAAGACGTTGTCCATTTTGCCAAAGAAAAGTATCCGGATTCCAAGATCATTATTATTTCCGGTTACTCCACTTTGTATTCCGTCAGTAACGCATTAAGGTGCGGGGTTAATGCCTTTCTTTCCAAACCGTTTACAATAAAGCAAATAAGAACTGAAGTCGCCAAAAGTCTAAATGCCGAATCCAATGGCATCAAATTGGGATTTAAACCATTATGAATAAAAACATTCTTATAGTTGATGATACCCTGGTAATCCGAGAATTTTTACAGGAATTTTTTATCGATTCGGGATTTGACGCCGATATTGCCAGAAATGGTCGGGAAGGATTGGAATTGGCATTAAGCAAAGATTATTCTCTGATACTTTCTGATGTCCATATGCCTGAAATGAGCGGGATGGAAATGATAACTCGGCTAAGAATATCCAAACCGGATATCCCAATTATTATGATGGATTCCCTGCCTGACAAACAAGCTCGGCTGGCCGCAGAATCCGGAGCACAGGGATGTTTGGCCAAGCCATTCGATTTGGATGAATTAAGATTAATGGTTGAGCAATTAACTGAAGTAAAAAAGACCGCTGCAAAGTGAACGACACCAATCAGAAAAATGAACGACAAATTAAATTCATTGTCGTCGACGATGAAGATATAGTATTATCATTGGTTCGAGACGCCCTCGAGGATTCCGGCTATCATATTGAACTGGCCGGTGGTAGCCTGGAAGCTTTGGAAAAAATCGAAAATGAGTACTTCGACTTTATCCTCACCGACATTAGAATGCCAGATTGCAGCGGCATTGAACTGGTAAAAAAAGCCCGTCAGATAAATCCGTCGCTGGGCGTAATATTTATGACCGGATACGCCAATTTGGGCACTGCCAAAGACGCCATTAAAGAAGGCGCCTATGATTATATTTTGAAGCCGTTTGAGCTTAATGAGATGCGGCAGGCGGTGAAAAATGCTATTAGAAAAAGACAGAAAGATTCCGAAAAAGCAATTTCCGGCGAACTCAATCGTCTTTCAGACTTGAATCAGTTAATGTACACCGTCGGAGACAGAAAATCACTCATCAGACTGTCACTTGGATTTGCAATGATGCAATCGAAAGCACCAAGAGGCTGCATTATATTTAGAACCGATAAAGAAAATGAGATTGGTATTATTTCGACTGATAAACTAAGTGATATCGAATTTAATGAATCCTTCAAAATATATGATAAGGACTATTTTGATTTATCTTCGGATGAATTGGATACGCCGTTTTTTACGGAATCTGTAAACGACCACCCTCTCTATAAGAAGTTCCGTGAAGACGCAATAAGCGAAATAGTTATTCCATCCTGGCACACCGAGGGAAAACGGCTGATAAATATCGCATTAAAGGGTAGCCGTAAACTCTACGGTTTCTTAATAATGGGTTTTTCAGGGGATGAGGATTCTTTAAAAGGAAGCGCCATAAAATTTCTTTCAATAACCGCCAATCAGATTGCCATATCGCTTGAGAATATTGCCTTATTGGAAGAAACCAGAACCGCCTATCGGCATCTGAAAAATCTGCAGGATCAAACAATTCAATTGGAGAAAATGGCCACCAAAGGACAGCTATCTGCCGAAATCGGGCATGAACTTAATAATTTCCTTGGTGTTGTAACCGGAAATCTATCCCTGATGGAGCATCATCTCAAAAAAGGCAACTATGAAGAGCTTGGTAAATATTTAAAAATTGCTATCGAAAATCTTGGGAATATTAAAAAGTTCAGCGACGGATTAATGGATTTTTCCACTCTGTCTGCTTCGATGGAGCCGTGTGATATAAATAGTGTTATTAATGATACTATTGAATATATGATTACTCAGAATCGGTTTAATAATATAAAGATAAAGTTTACACCGTTTCAACAGACTATTTTCACCAAAGCAGATATTGGCCAGCTTCAGCAATTGCTTTACAATCTTATCTATAATTCAGCCGATGCGCTCAATGAAAGGCTATCGGACGAAGAACGTAAAATAGAAATATCAACTAACATTGACAGCAACGAGAAAAACTTCTCAATCTCCGTCAGCGATAATGGCGCCGGAATACCTGATGAGCATATCGATATTGCCTTTAAAAAAAGATTCACTACAAAAAAGACGGGACATGGGTTGGGCCTTTTAGTCTGTCGGCGGATTATCGAAAATCACAAAGGCCGGCTAAACGTTGATTCAAAACCGGGTCAGGGAACAATCATTAAAATCACCATGCCTGTGGTTTCAACTTCAAGTCCGCAAAAAGTTCCGGTTTAGTCTCCGCCCAATTTTATATTCTGATAATAAAAAACGGGACCGCCGTTAAGCAATCCCGTTAATTTATATAAATCAAAAAACTTCTTATTGTCTTATTACTCTGATGCCCCATTTTTGAGGGTTTTCAGGTCGCGAGGCATTAAAATCCGGGAATGAATGTGAACCATCGGTTTCAAAATATACATAATACTTGCCTGCCTCTAATGTGATTCCGGCTTCCGCCTGACGATTCTTTTTGGCGCCGCCGGCATGCCGGGTTTTTCGGTAAGTCATCTCCCAAATAACTTCACCCGATTCAGCCTCCTCAATCCATCCGTAATCAAACATTGCACCGCTCCTGCCTTCACCCAGGGCCAGAATTTTAACTTTTTGATCTTTCTTTAATACAAAAGATTGGCGAACCTCTTCGTTATCGCCAATGCCGGTTAAATTAACCAGAATATTGCTGTTTTCGGGCAACTCATCAAATGTCGGAACTGATTCGGGATTAAAATTTTTGCCCATACCATAAATAGTTATTCCCCACATATCCCTTTCGATTGGAGCCGACGTATTCCAGCGGCGATAGGCATGCGAGTCATCAGTAACGTAATATACCATATAATCGCCCTTGGGAAGAGTAATGATACCGTCAAATTTTCGATTTTTTTTGCCGCCTCCGGCATGTTCAGTATTATATTCAGACATTTCCCACACAATATCGCCGCTGGATATATTTTCAATCCATCCATAGTCAACAAATTCATCATTATAACCATATTCACCAAGTGCCAAAACATGCAAATCGGTTTCTTTTTTAAGTATAAAACCTTTTTGCTCAAATCTATTATTTCTGACTTTTGTAATGGAAATTATAGTTGGTTCAGAGTAATCATCAACAAAATCGGTAATATGTTTCCTTTCTTTTTCATCGGTTGGATATATTGTTAAACCATAATGCAGTGGATCGTATGGTGGAGGGACATTCCAGTCGCCAAAAGAATGGCTATCGTCCGTTGCGTAGCCAACAATATAATTGCCCGCCGGTAGATCAATATTATCATTGAAATAACGATTCTTTCTTCCGCCGCCAGCCCATGATGTATTCCATTTGTCCATCTGCCAAACTTTTTCCCGTGTGTCGGCATTAATGATCCAACCATAATCAACAAATACTCGGTCACCTGAGGAATATTCGCCGATGGCAAGTATCTTAAGCGACAAATCCTTTTTAATGGTGAATCCCCTTTTTTCGAGGAAATCATCGCCCGGCTTGGAAAAATCAATTATCGCCTTAGCTTTTAAATATTCAACCGGATTGAATTTGACAAATGATCCGTCGGGCGCACGGATAGTAAATTTTAGTTCGTCAATTTCATCATAAAAATCGTCATAATCATCTTCAAAAATGTAAATATCGTCATCATCGTAGTCATCGTTTCCGCCAAATATTGCTTCAAGGATATTTCCGGCGTCGTCAAAGTTGTTTATTATAATATTTCCGCCATTAATGTAGGCCGATTCACCGACAAAGTAAATGACCTCGTAGCGGCTGGCCGGCAAGCTTATTTCATCGCTATATTCTCTCAAAATACGGGATTTTTTATATCTTTTGGTATCCTCATCAGCCAGTATCCAGAGCGGTTCTCTCGTGTTGGCATCAATTATCCATCCATAAGCAAACATGTAATCGGAATGTTTGAATTCGGCTCCAACCGCCTCAATAGAAATGTCTGTCTTGTTTTTTAACTCGAATCCATCAATGATCAAATCGCCTCGAGCGAAATCGGTAAAATCACAAATAATATCATCAGCGGAAACCAGAACAGGCAGAGCAACGACAAAAAATGAGATAATCGCCAAAAAAAGAATTCCCCCGGGAAAAGACCTGTATTTCATCATTTTTTCCTTCCAAAACATTAAAACTATCCTCTGAGATAACTTACGATGGCAGCGAAATTTAGTTTCACTTTTCTGCCCGCTCTGTATAGTCGAAGACCCTGTTTATAAACAGGGTCTTAGTATTTATTAAAAATCGGTGGTTCCGGTAAACTTAAATGAACCCAAATGGATAGTCGGGGCCGAAATACAGCCGACCGAATCCCACCAGGATGGAATCAACTCGCTTTTAGCAGATATTCCCTTAACATTTGAAAAGGCGCGTAACATCGAGTCGGTAAAGCGCAAATTCCTGATCCCATGTTTGATTTTGCCATCTTCGATTAAAAAAGTGCCATCTCTTGTCATTCCGGTTAACACCGCACGAGGTGTATCGATAAAGCCGTTTATATAATGGAAGCGGGTAACAAGGATTCCTTTCTTGACCGAAGCTATCATCTCTTCACGGGTTTTATCGCCCGGTGCCACAAACAGATTAAGCGGTATAGCACCTTCGCCATGTTCATCGGCCGTTAAGGCATGACCGGTCGACGGCACGCCCTCACGATTTCCGGTATTTCTGTCATAAGCCACACCCTTACCAACACCATTTTCGATAATATAGATTTTCTTTTTGGGGACACCCTCAAAGTCAAATGGCAAAGCGATAGCCTCGGAAATTTTGGCATCATCATAAATGCTAATTGATTTATCCATAAGCTGTTTGCCTATATTTCCCGACAGAAAAGAGGTTTTGTCGATAAATGCCTTGGAGCCAAATCCGATATAATTAACCCATTCAAACAGGGCTGCCACCGCCGCCGGATCGAGAACTACCTCATAATCACCGGCTTCAAGCGGTTTTGGTTTTTTTGATTTGAAGGCTTTTTCAACCGCAATATTGGCCAGAGCGACCGTATCAATATCTTCCACCTTTCGCGATAATCCAACCGAATAGCCGGATGAAGTGTCCGACATGGCAATTATGCCAAGATTGGCTGTCGTTAAGTTCTGATAACAGCGAACACCTTTGGAATTGAAAACTGCGATTTCTCCATCACCGGTGGCAAATGAACCGGCGGTTGTGAATTTTCTTTTGTTGGCTCTTACAAACACTTTTTTCACCTGGCGAGCACGATCTTTGGGTGAATATTTAGCCGTCGGCTCAAAATATGTTTCAATATCCGGATACTTTTCAGGCTCGGGAAGGCCCGGAAAGTATTCGTTATCTTTTTGATATTTGGCAATCTCGAATGAGTTGGCAATCGCCGCCTTGAGATCGTTTTGATTCATGGAATTGGTCGATGACACTCCGATCTTTTTACCAATAACAGTTCTGATATAAATGGTCGCATTCGACTCGTTCACATTTTGATGAATAGTCGAGTTGGCAAAACGGGTGAGTCCGTTATTGGTCCCGATATAAACAATTTCGGTTTCATCGGCGCGGCTCGATTTCGCCACCTTCTCAAAAGTCGAAAACAGTTTATCTTTTCCTATCATTTGCTCACCCCAACTTTCACTTTACGGAATCTGGTCGGAGCCGTTCCGTGTGCCACTCGGGCGGTTTGCATCGGTTCTCCCTTACCACAGTTAGGGACACCCCAGACATGCCAGTGGTTTTTGTTACAAATGGCATCGCATGAATTCCAGAATTTCGGCGTCATACCGGTATAGAGCGGATTTTTAAACATCCGTCCCAGTTTTCCATTTTTGATTTCCCAGGCGCATTCGGTGCCAAACTGGAAATTGAGTCTCTGATCGTCGATTGACCAGACCTTGTTCATGCCGAAATAGATACCGTCCTCTGTGTCGGCAATCAAATCATCCAGTTCCCACTCGCCCGGTTCCAGATTGATATTGGTCATTCTGATTAGCGGCAGACGATTCCAGCCGTCGGCCCGCATCGTCCCGTTTGATTTCTGATTAATTACCGGAGCCGTTTCCCGGCTGGAAAGATAACCAACATGCATACCATCCAGAATTATCGGCGATCGCTGAGCCTTGACACCTTCATCGTCGTATCCAAACGAACCGAGCGCCCCCGGTATAGTAGCATCGGCATAAATATTAACTATCGGTGAACCGTACACCAGATCGTTTAGCCCTTCAATCTGCATAAACGATCCGCCGGCCAATGAGATTTCGGTTCCCAGGACTCTGTCAAGCTCGATCGGGTGGCCGCATGACTCATGTACCTGAAGGGCCATCTGCGAACCGCAGATAATAATATCGGCCTCGGTATCGGGGCAGTCATCAGCTGTCAGAAGCTGAATTGATTCTTCTCTGGTTCTATCAACATTTTCCAGAAGATTCATCTTCTCTATATATTCATAACCCCGGGTGGCAAAATCACCACGATGCGAATTAGGGAATGACCTTTTCTGGACCTGATCGCCGTCAAAGGCGGTGGCACAGTAACCGGCGCCCGATTCAATAATATCCTGCTCAATCTCGGCCCCTTCGGTCGAACAGAAAAGTTTGTTGGTTTTGAAGAAATCGAGCGATGCCTCAGCTGTTTTGATTTTACTATCGGTTGAAAGCTGATCATTGATTTCCAGAAGCAAGCCGACTTTTTCATCCATTGGAACCTCAAAAGGGTCTTTTTCACAGGGGGACTTATAATAATCTTTAAACGCTTCCTGTTCGGCCAGTTTAACGTCCTCTTTTTTGGCCATTGCCGAAGCCCGGGCTGTCTGCAACGCCTTATTGGCGGTTTTTTTGATATCAGCTTCCTTGGTGGAAGCTATTGCCGCAAACCCCCAGGCACCGTTATGCAATACCCTGACACCGACACCGACATTGATATTTTTCGACAGGGTATCGACAATACCGTTGGTTACACGTATCGATTCTGACTCGCCCCTGACAAAGCGACAATCGGCGTAATCGACATTCTTCGATTTCAGCCAGTCAAGGACATTTCCCAGTTTTTCTTTCATATATCCTCCAACTAAAGGAAATTGTTTATTTCAAATCATATAAACTTATAATTTATTCAAGAAGAGCTTCCAAAGCAAGATAATTGAGATATTTTTAAATAAACCCGGCTATTCAATAAAAAAAGGCCCCGTCTAATGACGGGGCCCTTTAAATGAGGTGTTATCTCCTTATTTTAATTATCTGAGTGGTCCGCCGCAATTGGCAATAAAATTGCCGCAGGTGCAAGGGTGTGGACCTTCCTTGTACTTGTAGTTAATAAGATATACAATATCAAGTATGTTCATCAGGCAATCACAGTTTGTATCGCCACTACATAGTGCGTAAGGTATCGGATCCGGACCTAATTTGTATTTATAGTTAATTAGATATACAATATCCAGAATGTTAACCAGCGGTTTTCCATCGGCTTCACCCGGTTGACAATCGCACAGGCCGCCAATCAGGAAAGCCTGGTCAATCGATTCGGGGTAGTATGGATGACCATCGGGATATTTTAGCTCAGACCAGGCAAGCTGCTCTCCCAGATCCTCGCCTTCAAACCAGACAGCATCATCGTTCCAATGATTAATCGAGGTTTTCCAGCCAAATAATGCAGGAGCTACCCCGGGGAGTGTATACGCTTGAACATCCAGCCAATAGGTGACCGGGGCCTGTTCAGAACCTTCCTGTATAAACCAATTGTTTTCGGTAAACTGGAAGATATATTCAAAGCAATTGCGGTCGCCATCTGGTATCCACCCATCTGGCGGATTAAACCAGCCTTCGTAGTCATCCAGGAGTTTAACCGGTTTGCAAAAAAACTGACCAGGCATAATATGCCAATCGGCCAGCATCGGACCGGGCATACTCCATGGCGCTTCAACTCCGGCCGGAATGTCGCCGTGGATGCTTAGATGGAACATGGCATTACCGGGGTTACCTTCAATTGATGGTGGATCGGCACCGGGATAGATATCATCAAACCATGATCCCCAAATATGAATCTCAGTAATCGGAGCAGTTTCGGTGCATTCAAAATCGTCGGCCAAAACAAAGTGTAAGATTGATGCATTAACATCCATACCCAATTCCGTCAGATCAGGAGTCTGATACCAGCTCTTGGGTGAGTCGGAATAGCAATTTCCCGATTCGGTTTCGCCCGCAACCCAAAACAAAGGATTACCGGGATTCGAACCCCAAAAAATATCCCACTCATACCAATCCTCATTAGGCTTGTAATATACATAGTGCAAACATAAAGGAGGATCCGTATCATCACACACAATCCCCGGCGTATAAAATTCTCCCCCAGAGGTATACTCCAAACCAATAAAAAACGGGCGGTTTGCACAGCAGGGAGTTGGAAATGTAAAGGTCCCCACAGTTGGGTATCCATATGTTGTCTCATCGGCGACGATAGAATATCTGCATAATTCGGCGCCGGGTCCCGCACAGGGATCTCCTGTTGGGTCCAGATCATACACAACAACATCAACATTAGCCGGCCAGGTAGCCATAAGTATAGCAACTAATGTAAATGAGAAAGCTGTAATTTCAAAAGGATATGCAGCCGCGATTCCACACCCGGATGTTACAGGATCGGTTGGGTCAAATAATGATACTATTCGGCTACCAGCACCAAATGAATGATAACTGTCGCCGACTCCATTCGTATGGTTCATTGTGCATGACGCTCGCGAGGAAGGAAGCTGCAATTCCTGTCTATCGGGAATTGGAATCATTTTAGGTTTATCCCCGACGGCGGCAACAAGTGCCACAGCCAGTATCAAAACCAGCCCGATCGATAACAATAGAAGTTTCCTATTCATAGTTTGTCCTCCGATTTATTAAATGGTATTAAAATATGTAAATATTATCTCTGTCTTTGTAATTAAAGAAATCATAGATTTTATCTCTATATCAGGCAATTAATAACTAAGACATATGATTATAATGCCTTTAAAAGCATAATCCGACCTTACATCAAAAAGTATGCTCCGGTAACTAATTATACAGGTTATTTGGCAGGATTGTTACCTATAATCAATATAGGACATCACCTATATATTGTCAATTGCTAAATAACATGTCCTTATATAAATATTGGCAAAACAAAGTAGATATAAAAGAGGCTTTATTTATTGAATTAGCACAATAAAAAAAGGCCCCGTCTTAAAACGGGGCCTGATAAAATCAACTATGCGTACAAAGCCTAATTCAAATAGGCTCGAAGCGAGCGGCTGCGCGATGCATGCCGCAAACGTCTGATCGCTTTCTCTTTTATCTGCCGAACTCTCTCGCGTGTCAGCAAAAAGCGGGCGCCAATCTCCTCCAGAGTCAAAGCCTTCTCATGGTTCAGCCCAAAGTAAAGGCTGATGACCTCGGCTTCTCGGGGAGTCAGCGTACAAAGAGCTTTCTCAATTTCCAACTTCAATGAAAAATCGAGCAGCTCTTCATCCGGAGCCGGTTGAAACTCATCTTCCAGAATATCGATCAATGAGTTGTCTTCCGACACCGAAAACGGTGCATCAAGAGAAAGATGCGAATTCGATATCTTTAATGTATCGGACACCTCCACTTCCGATAGATCAAGCTCTTTGGCTATTTCATTGGGGGAAGGTTCGCGTCCCAATCCCTGTTCCAATGAACTTGATATTTTGCCGATTTTATGCAGCGTTCCAACCCTGTTCAGGGGAAGTCTTACAATTCGGCTTTGTTCGGCCAGAGCTTGCAGAATTGCCTGGCGTATCCACCAGACAGCATAACTGATAAATTTAAATCCTCTGGTTTCATCAAAACGTTTGGCCGCTTTGATTAGTCCAATGTTACCCTCATTTATCAAATCAGCCAGCGAAAGCCCCTGATTTTGATACTGTTTGGCAACCGAAACCACAAATCTAAGATTGGCTTTTGTTAATGCTTCCAGGGCATCTTGTGAGCCCGTTTTTATTTTTTTAGCCAGTCTGACTTCTTCGGCCGCGTTGATGAGAGGGGTTTCTCCGATTTCCCGGAGGTACAGATCTAATGATCTGTCTTCATCACGATATTTCGACGCTTGTTTTGCCACGAAATCTCTTTTAGCCTCCTTAACAAACTATTTACATAGTTTTGTTCTACACTCTAAGGCTTGATAGCCTTATATTCAATCGATCCCCTGGGGTCGACCAGCAGAAGCGGTATCGCCTTTTGTCTATTTTGCATTTGTTCTGCGATCGCCTGCAACTCGATCAGGTTCTTGACTTCCTTGTTATCTATCTGCGTAATAACCGAACCGGGTAATATTCCGGCCCGATACGCCTGTGAACCGCGGGAAATGCGGTTTATATATATGCCCGGGAAAAACTCGGAACCGATCTGGCGGGCAATATCTTCAGAAAAATTTAAAAGTTCCATACCCAACCATGCCAGCTTGTCGGTCGGTCTGGCAAACTGCTCACTGTGGGCTTGTTGATATTGGTTTCTGTCAACCAGAATAGCATTAACGGCCGTATACTTCCCCCGTCTCATCAGGCCAATCTGAACCTGCTGATTTTTTGGGGCCGTAGCTACCAGAACCGAAAAATGATCGATATCAATTATTTCCTGACCGTTAAAATCTACTAATATATCTCCATTGATAATTCCAGCCTCAGAAGCGGGTGAGCCTTCAAAAACAGATTCAATCCCCACTCCTTTGACAGCCGACAAACCCTGCGTCCGTGCCTCGGCTTCGGTTATTTCTGACAGATAAACGCCCAGCCAGCCGCGAGAAACCCGCCCGGTGGCAATAAGATCCGGGACTATCGACCGCGCCAGATTAATCGGTATGGCAAAACCGATACCAACCGAAGCGCCGGTAGGACTGGAGATAGCGGCATTGACGCCAATCGCCTTACCGTCCAAACCGACCAGAGGACCGCCGGAATTGCCGGGATTTATCGAAGCATCGGTCTGAATATAATCCTGGAAACGCGGTGTCCCCTCGCCAAAGCGAAGATTACTGCGACCCTTGGCCGAGATGACACCAACCGTAACTGATCGATCAAGTCCCTGTTCCGGGAATGGATTGCCAATCGCAATCGCCCAATCGCCGACTCTGATATCATTAGAATTACCAAACGGAATAAAATTTATTTCCTCTTGTAGTTCGACTTTGAGAACAGCCAGATCGGTTTGCGGATCGGCTCCAATAATCGTTGCATCATACTGATACCCCGAAGATGTTCGAACATATACTCGTTGGGCACCGCTGACCACGTGATTGTTGGTCAGGATATATCCGTCCTCTCTAAAAAAGAAACCGGATCCAAAAGATTTTGACGGTTCCTGCGGTATCTGGAAAAATCTCCAGAAGATATCATCGCGATACCGATTCCGAGCATCGTGCTCGGCCGAAATATGCACCACCGCATCGGTAACCTTCTCAACTATTTTGACAAATGGAGAATAATGTTTGCCGTCGGCATCAACTGTCACCGGGTATATGTCTGGCGAAATCTGGGCCGAGGACCTGGGTGTAAAATCCAGGTTAGATGCAATTATAAAACCGAGGAATATAAACGACAGCCCTAAAATAATAAATGATATGATTCGTGCACTCGTTCCCATTGGCATAAGAGACCTCCCCATAAACCCTGATACCTCCTTAACTATAGAGCCTAAAAATATACGGCATTTTTCCATTTTTGTCAACATTTTTATCTTTTTTTATTTAATCTATCTAATTATTATACTTTGCTTTGATATTTCTGTTTCATTTTGACCCAATTTTATTCCTTTTAATAAGTTATACGCCCCTTTGCCAATATAATTGGCATACATTAGGCCGAATTAAATGGCTGATTATGTAGACAATTATTGACTTTTACCTTATTTTCAGTTAATTTTTCTTATGTCAATAAAAAACATCTCAAGTATTCTGATTAAATTTTGCCATTTACTCTATAAAAATGGCCTGATTGCCGGATTTGATGGCAATTTTTCAGCAAAACTCGACAATAATTCAATTCTGATAACCCCTTCCGGATTGCCAAAAGGATTTTTGGAGCCGGAAGATCTGATTGTTGTTGATTTTTCCGGCGATAAAATATCCGGCCGGGGAGAACCATCGTCGGAGACGGCGATGCATATTCAGGTTTATCAAAATCGACCTGAAATAAAAGCTTGCTGTCATGCTCATCCGTCTTATGCCACGGCCTTCGCCTCAGCAGGTAAGCGATTACCCAATAATGTCTTACCGGAAGTTCTGCTGAGCGTTGGCAATATGGAATTGACCGAGTATATTCCAACCGGTGTTGCCGAAGAATGGGTCAAGCTGGCCAAATATATAAAGAAAAATAACGCCGTTTTGCTGGCAAATCATGGAGTCCTAACCCTCGGTCAGGATATTGGGGAAGCCTATTTTCGGATGGAAACAGTTGAGCATTTTGCCAAAATAGCCTATCTGGGGGAAAGTCTGGGCGGACTAAAATCTCTTGACAGCAAAGAGGTTACGCGACTGACAAAGATTAGAGGGGGTAAAAAAACATAATCTTGACCCGGTTTCGATTTTTTCAAAAAAATCAAAGAAGCGATTGACAGCGCTGTAAAATAAGGTAGCTTTACAATCAAAGCCAAGGGAGTAATTGACATGGATGTTATCAGATTAACCGGTATGATTTTCTATGGCTATCATGGAGTCAGTGCCGCCGAAAAAGAGACGGGGCGACGGTTTGAGGTTGATTGCGAACTTGAGGCCGATCTGGCCGCCCCGGGTGTATCTGATAGATTAACCGACACTGTCGATTATGTTGCCGTTTATAATTGCATAAAAGAGGTTGTCGAGGGAAAAGCTTTTTCCCTGGTCGAAAGCCTGGCCACTACGCTGGCCGATATAATCTTAGAAAAATTTCCGGTTTTTCGGGCAACCTTAAAAGTACGTAAGAAAATTCCGCCGATTGATGGCACAATTGAACATATTGAAATTGAGGTAACACGCCGGCAACCTGATGCTTCCAAGATAATTTCCGATAATAAAGAGTAAAAGAACTTCCGGAAGCAAAAAAAGGAAATTATTATGTCAAACATGGTATATTTATCATTAGGCTCAAATCTCGGCGATAGAGAACGAAATCTTCTTAAAGCGATTGAAATGATTTCTACCATGGAGGGATTTGAGGTAATCAGCCACTCTCCAATTTACGTTAACCCGGCTGTTGAGATGGAAGGGGATGCGCCCGGCTTTTTTAATATGGTGATTAAGGGCGAATTTGCCTACCGACCGGCAGAGCTGTTGACCAATATCGAGGATATCGAAACCAAACTGGGGCGGACAAATAAGGGAGAATGCAGACCGCGTACGATTGATATTGATATTATTCTTTTTGATAATGAAATTGTCGAAACCAACATATTATCTATACCTCATCGGAAGATGACGACGCGGTCATTTGTCCTGAAACCTCTGCTTCAAATTGAGCCTGAGATTATTCATCCGGTCACCAAAAAGAAAGTCAAAATCTATCTTGATAAGTGCGACACAAAGGATTTGGTTTTATACAAAGAATCAATAGAGGTAAATGTCTGAACCCAATTATATAGCGATTGAGGGAGTTATCGGGGCGGGGAAGACAACTCTGTCCAAAATGCTGAGCCGGGAACTGAAGGCGGAGCTGCTTCTCGATGATGCTATGAACAATCCGTTCCTGACAGATTTCTATAAAAATCCCAAACGGTATGCCTTTTCGGTTCAGCTTTTTTATCTGTTAACCCGCTATCAGCAACAGCAGAGTCTGGTGATGCGTGACCTTTTCGCTCAAAGAATAATCGCCGACTATACCTTTGCCCGCGATAAGATTTTCGCCTCGGTAAATTTAAGCGAACGGGAATTGATTCTTTATGAGAAATTGATGCCGCTTTTAGACTCCGCGATTCCCAAACCGGATTTAACAATATACCTTCAAACATCAACGCCGGTCCTGCTCGACAGAATTAAAAAACGGAATGTCAGCGTTGAAAAATCTATCGACTCGAATTATATCGAAAAACTAAACGCGGCTTTTAATAGTTACTTTTTTCATTACGACGAAAGTCCTCTGCTGGTGGTCAAAACCGACGATATCGATTTTGTGGAGAATCAGGATGATTTCAAAAACCTGGTCGATATAATCGGTAAACCTCTTACCGGCAAAAAGTATTATGTTCCGGCCGGAGCGGCGGTATGAGCAGTCACAAAGAAAATAAAGAAAAAAGCGCCCGTAAAAAAATCACCGTTTCAAAATTTATCGCCAAAAAACCGAAAGGTGATAAGATTGCTGTTTTAACTGCTTATGATTTTTTTACGGCGCGATTTCTCGACCGGGCCGGAGTCGACTCAATATTGGTTGGTGATTCGGTCAGTATGGTGCAGTACGGCGAGGATAGTACGCTTCCGGTGACGATGGAGGTTATGCTGGCGCATACCAGGGCCGTTTCCGAGGCGACCGAGTATGCGCTGGTTATCGGCGATATGCCGTTTATGTCGTATCAGTCATCGCTGGAACTGGCCGTGGCCAATGCCGGGCGTTTCCTGAAAGAGGGGAGAGCCGAGGCGGTCAAACTCGAGGGCGGGATTGAGATGGCGGCCACCGTCAAAAGAATCGTCGAGTGCGGTATTCCGGTGATGGGTCATATCGGGCTGACTCCGCAGTCGATTCATCGGTTTGGCGGGGCAAAAATCCAGGGGAAAAGTGAAAAATCCAGGCAGTACATGTTGGAATCGGCGCAGGCCCTTGAGGAGGCGGGGGCGTTTTCGATAGTTCTGGAGCTGGTGCAATCCGATACCGCCGCCGAGATTACAAAAGCGGTCAACATTCCCACTATCGGTATCGGGGCCGGGAAAAACTGCGACGGACAGGTGCTGGTGATAAATGATATTCTTGGACTGTACGAAGATTTTAAACCGAAATTTGTCCG
>CBFCZE010000018.1:0-31822 GCA_965602655.1 uncultured bacterium | reverse complement strand
ATTGCAAAAACCGGATTGCCGATGTTCAACGGGAACTGCCTGTTTGTATCCCCACATACCAGCACCGGGGGCAAAATCCGGGAAAATTGTCGGATAATAAACAAATGGAGAAAGACCATCCGGATCGCAGTGATTATACGGTAAACCACGACCATCAGACATGACATCGATACCGCAATACCCTGAACGCTCGGTTGAGGGATGAAGATCGTCGCCACCAAAGTATGCATCAACAGCGAGCCATTTTAATAGTCCGGGAGTGGCATCCCACATATTGTAACTTGTTACTCGAACGCCGGCGCCTACAACCGGATCGTAATTCCTTTTTTTCATCCAGGCGAAATGTATGTTGTTAGTTCCGCGCCAGGCAACCTGCCGTGTACAACGGGAAAGATGTTGTTCATCATAGGTGGTTAATCCCATAGTTACGCCTACTCCGGGCCCGGGGACAACAGTTCCCCGCTGGTCAAATCCAAGGTTTTTGGGCGGCTCACCAAATTCGGCATTTTGATCTCCCGGACCAATATCGGAACTCTCTAAATTTGCTTTTGGAAAGGTTTTATGCCAATCGGCGGGAAAACGATTGGTTTTTCCCTTCTCAGCATCCTCTGCGTAACCGGTAACAAAAGCGCCCAGAGCCAGAAAAGCAAGCAGTAGTGAAAAAATCAAATTGCATTTAACTCTTGTGCTCATTTCTCCTCCCTCATTTTAACGAAATAGAATTTATTTGTTTATTGTTTATTTCCATATATAATAATATCCGAATTATTCTTTAGGTATCAGATAGAATATAATCTCGCGATTTTTCCCTGATATTTATCAATTATCGCTAGTCATTCTCCCATTAGCTATTGTGCTCGAAAATGGCCGATTAATCCGTTTACCGAATCAGATTCTGCCATAACTATATATTTTGTCCAAATTGCTTTATTGCCAATTCGGAATGCGTTTACCGAATGCAAATCAACGTAATGAATTTACTCAGGCACAAAATATAAGTCTAATTTTTGCATTCAATTAGCTTCCGCTCTGTGACAATAAGATTCGCTAATTAGAACAGATATATTATAACATCTAACAACAATTTAGTCAAGGGAAATGATGGCTAATTGACGCCTGCATATTATCAGGTGAATTTTATAAATTCTATTATGAGCATATCCAACTGATGATTTAGAATGCGAGTAATAAAAATACAGTAAAATCAATAATTCAAATCACATTTTTCAGGCTTGCCAAACGCACTCTGGAATCTTCGATTTCCTTGATTTTCCAATCAGCATCTTTCCAGATTTCAAGGAAATATTCATATTGCTCAGAAGCCAATTGATATTTTTCCAGACCTTCATAGGCGCGGCCAAGATAATAATGCATTTTGGCGTTCCAAATAGGGAGTTGTGTTCGCCTGTAATTATTATTTTTTAATTGAAGGATCAATTCAGATACGGCTTCGGCAAAACGACCAGATTCAACATAAGCTATTGACAATAAATATCGGCTGTCAAAATCATGGTTAGGACCAATAATATCGCGGGCACGCTGTAAATGAAAAATCGCATCCTTATATAGCTGACGTTGAAGATTTATATCGCCGGCAATCAAGTAATATCTATATTGGGTAATAATCGTAGTATCGATATCTTGCTCAAGCTTTTTTAGACTGCTATCGGCCTTTTGAAAATGGCCTAATTTATTGAATAACCTCGTAAACAAAAAATAATAATCGGTTCTTTGAAAATCCAAAAGGGTATCTTCCGGTATCGATATTTTTTCCATTTCTTGAATTGACAGTAGAGGTTCTTTTTCAGCAAGAATCTGTGCCTTAAACAGCATGATATCCTCAATACTCGTATATTTCATTATGCCTTGTTTCACCAGCGGCAGTGCCTCATCAAGAGTTTCTATAGCCTTCTCAAATTTCCCCTCAGCCACAAACATTTCAGCGGTTATATTAGGCGGAAAGGGTTTGTCATGTTCATTTGACCAGCCCCGGTTGTACCAATGTCTTGCCTGATCAAAATTGCGGGTAAGCTGATACATAACACACAATTTGGAGTAAGTATAACTAAAGAAAGGTTTTATTTCCAAAGCTTTAAGATAAGATTCTATTGCCTTTTCGAATTCGCCCATTTCAGAAAAAATATCACCGCGAGTGTCATAAGGGTTTGCTTCGTTGGGTGAAATGGCAATATACATATCATTGGCCCATAGAGCCTTTTTATAGTCGCCCTTGTTCAGAAATATGTAACACATACTGTTGTATGCAAGCTTATAATATGGGTCTATTTCAATTGTTCGATAGTAGTAATCAAGAGCTTCCCGTTCGTCTCTCATATTATTTCGAATTTGGGCATACCAATAATAGGCCTTCGCATCAAATGGGAAATCTTTTATAAGTTTTTCGATTTCATTGAAGAAACCATCCGTATCTTTATTTATTAATGATGCTAACGCTTTAATGTAATATTGTTCCCAACGACTGCTCCTATTTATATACTTCAGAGCATTTTCAATATGCTTATTATCACTGATAAATGCCAAATAGTAATACGCCATTGCATATGTGGAATCGTAGGAAATGGCCTTCACAAAACAAGATTCAGCTTCATTATGATAGAGTTGATCAATCAAGGAAACACCCTTCAAATATTGACGGTATGCCTCCGGCGATCGAGTCGTGATGTCTGCAACGGAATGCGCCCGGCTTTGAGCAATATTACGATCCTGCAAAATATTGGTTTTAACGGTATCTGTCATTTTATCAATAATGGAAAACAAATCATCTGTCGCCCTGCCCGTGAGATACCTATTGGTTACCGTGTCACCGGTTACAACATTCAGCAAAATAACATTGATTGCCAACTCCGGATCCGTCTGATCTATCTTGCCGATAATAACCCAATTGGCATCGGCTTTTTCAGCCACTCTTACCGCCAAATCAGCGTCGAATTCCATGATTTTTTCCATATCCAGATACTCAAGAACATTTTTTACACGTTGTGTCGTCAGGATAGTAAGCTGGTCGGATTCCGAAAGATTAGTAATTAGAAGGTTGGTAGCCGCATCGCCAAGCCAATTATCATTCGGTTCTAAGGTGTTGATAGGAAGTATTGCAATACGGTTGTCACCGGCAAAAACTTCATCACTTGGAGCAATATCAATTTTCCATGGTTTAAAAAGAAGGATTATAAGAACGGCCGCCGCCGCCCAAACCATACGTCGTTTCCACCAGGGAGTAGGTTTACCAACTTGACGACTCTGATCTTGAGCAGAAATCGGCTCCTCTTCGGCGGAGACAATATTTTCGACTTCAGCTTGAATGGTTTTGGAGTGAAGAAGATTTGCGGAAACTTCGTTGAATTGTGCCAATTCTGAGGCGCAAAAATCACACTCTAAAATATGTCTTTCAAACTGTTCCGTATCCTGTGCCGATAGCAGATCAAGAAGATATCGGTCGATATGTCTCCCAATATTCTTGTTTGTACAGTCGCCCATTATTTCCCTTCTCCTTTATCAAGACAATCTGCAAGCGCCTTTCTGGCTCTATGGAGCAAAACATAGACATTATTATGATTTGTTCCCAGTCTTTCGCAAATTTCCTCATAAGCAAAGCCCAAATGTTTCAGGTTTAAAACCCTTGCGTATCGCTTGTCTTTCGCCGATAATTTTCTGAGGCAGTTCAATATTTGTCTTTCCAATAATGGCGAAGAGATATAATGGCGTTCAGGATTCATTCCTTGCCCAATTTCCTGATTTATCCTTTGTTCTCTCTTACGCTTCTCGATGTATTTTAAGGCCTGCCTGCGGATTATTGTCTGTGCCCAGGCAATAAAACTGGTATGAACCTCCAATTCACGATATGTCCGCAGCACATTAACAACGGCATCGTGCGCCGCATCTTCGGCAGCTTCCTTGTTTCTAAGTATATGATAGGCAATCAGCTTAAATCTTACGAGTAATTTGGAGAAAAGTTCTTTTTCCGCCTCTTCATCTCCCGCTTTAGCTTTATTGAAGAGATTTTCCAAATTCAATTATGCTCCAAGACTATCATGACATTTAATATACTCAACTGCAAATTCGAAAAATAGTCTTTTTTTGGTAAGATTTGTTCGTCACCCGGCTCTTGCAATTATAAATAACATTTTTGGAGGAATTTATGAAAAAGCTAACTCTAACTCTAATTATTCTGACACTAACTGTTTCAGTTTGGGCTCAGAATTTAATCCATGCACCTGAAAGTGTAATATTTGACGAAGCCCGTAATCGCTATCTTGTATCCAATTCGCCGCGCGGGGAAATTGTAATAGTCGACTCTCTTGGAAGTCAATCTTTTTTTGTTCAACTTGATGAAGGGACTTCTGAGGGCTTATTTATTTCAGGTGATACTCTGTGGGAAGCCGCGTCCACACCCAATAGAATAATTGCCTATGATCTGAAAACCGGTGATTCATTACTGGCTATTCTGGACACACTAGATGGTAATTTTTTTGACAGTATTGCACTGGATACTTCCGGTAATGCCTATGTCGCTGTCAGTATAGGTTATTCAAATCAAGATGCCGGATGGATATTTAAATGCCAGCTGTCTGACAGTTCATGGTCAATTTTTGCCGATGCTGGCATACGGTTCCCGCAGGCAATGAGGTTTATTCCTGAAGATAATTCCTTGATTGTAAGTTCGGCCGCTGTTGATCCGGCGCGTATAGCAAAAATAAATATTGCTGATTCATCGGTTGCCAATTTGTCTGAATCATCATTAGATATTATTATGGACGGAATAACATTTGATAACTTTGGGAACACATATGTTTCATCGTGGGGTTATAATGCCGTTTTCCGTTATGATAGCTATTTTACAGAACCGCCCGAAATGATTGCCGATGGTTTCAATGGACCAACATCACTGTATTATAATAGGCGGGATAATATTTTGGCAGTACCCGATATTAACAACAATAGAGTTGTATTTATCCCGATGTATGTTGATTTTGATTCAGATATTACTCATGGCTGGCCGCCGTTTGATGTTAATTTTACCGGAAATTCCGATTTAACCGTTGATTTATGGACATGGGATTTTGATGATGGTCACACCGCCGATGTTCAGTCGCCAACTCATACCTTTTCTGAACCGGGAGTACATAAGGTAAATCTGGGAATCAATGCTGAAGGTAAAACAATAGATAGGAAGCATTATATTGCGGCTCTGGCCGATACGCTCTTTTCGCCAAATATTAGTATTTTCCCCGGAAACACTTTTTTAGAAGTTGAGATTCATGCGGCAAACGCAATACCGGTAAATTATTTTTATATTCCAATTGAATATTCAGCCACATTTAGCCTGGTTTATGATTCGTTCAACACAGTTGGATGTCGGACAGAGTATTTCGACAATGTTCAAGAAGTGCATAGCGACCCGTCAGACAATAGAAGATATATATTTGTAAGCATTCAGGATCAATCGTTGCCAATTCTTGAACCGGGCAGCGGTCCAATACTAAAATTGTATTTTACGATTCCATCAGCAATATCCGCTGACAAATCGGCATCAATCAATGTTGATGGTTATTCAACCGGCTATTCGGATAAATTGCCCTTTTTTAATAGTCCCTTTACAAGTGACAGATATGCGCCAGTAACCAAAGAGGGCATTATTTCGATTTTGGCATGTGGTGATTTAGATTTGACGGGCGCCATTAATATTTTGGATGTTGTTTACTTAATTAATTACAAATACAAAGGTGGTCCAGCTCCGGACCCATTAGAATCCGCCGATGTAAATAATGACACATTAGTTAATATTTTGGATATTGTCTATTTGCTTAATTACAAGTACAAAGACGGTCCCGAACCGGAATGTGCGTTTTGGATATAAAAGTGCTGGATTTAATAAATATTCGTAATCTATTATTACATACACCTCTTTCCAACATTTCTCTGGCAAAATGAGCCAAAACAGCAGAAAATAAAGGAAAACACCGGACGATATAATGCTTATAGTATCATCATAGTATATTAATATTACATCATGTATAACAAGCGAAGGTCAGGTGCCGTGCGCACCTGACTATTCAAGCATCCATATTTTTTAAATAAAAAAAGCTGGGGAACAGGGATTCGAACCCCGATACTACGGTCCAGAGCCGCATGTCCTGCCATTGGACGATTCCCCAGTATTATCGACATCAACTTAAGCCAAATTAAAAATCCGGCTTAAATATTCAAAACAAATATATATGACAAATTTTTGTTGTCAAGAATTACTGTCGGTAAATTTTCAGCGTTCTGAATAGGTGACTATAACGATTTTTCCGGAAGCTCTTATTTTGGATCGCTTATTCTTGAATTGATTCCGAAGGGTAAGGCTGTCGCCCATAAGCAGCTTTTTATTGGGCGGGGGATAGGCCAAACCGTGAAAATCAATTCGACAGTTATCCTCAAGTGGAATAATTGAAATATAATTACCCGGTTTTCCTATTATTTCAATCGATTCATTCTTTATTAAAAAAATCTTTTTCCGGGAATCAATTATATATGCTGAAACGTCACTCTGGTTTTTCTTTTTATATTTATTAACCAACTCCAATAGAAATATATTGCCCAGTGCATGATCAATCTCCGAATTTGACAGTGCCCCGCAAATTTCTATCACACCGGCGCCGCGCTCAAGAGTCAGTTCGACCGCCAGTTGTGAATCGGTTTTGTTTTTTTTCTGCGGGTGTTGAATAACCTCAATATTATTCAGATATTTTTTGGATAGCCGAGGCGCCGAATCAAAATCGCCGATTAATATATCCGGGATAATTTTATTTTTTCTGAAGAATCTGATACCGCCATCGGCGGCAACTGATATTTTTCCGCCAAGCTGTTTCAGGTAAAAGTTATTGTCTGTTCTGCCATATTTATTATTCAGAAAAATTATATATTTTTTTAAGTCCTTCATATCTGTTTTAACCAAAAAAACTAATAAGCCGAAATATTTATTCGGTTACATATGCTCCACCAAGGCTGATTATAAGGAAAATAATTGTTGAGCCAATCAGCCATTGAAGACCGATAAGTGGCAATATTATTGTTATGGCAAACAATGCTCCGATTGCAGAACCGGCAATTTCAGAAGCATACCCGGTACCGCGATTTGATTTTGCTCGTCCGAAATAATATCGATAAGTGGCTGACACAAAAAGTCCGCCACCGGCTATAGCTACCGTAAATAAGAACAACAGATGGTAATAAATTAAAACCGATTGTGGAATTTGAGCATAGGTAACCAAATACAACAACATTGATGTTAACAGTAAAAGCAGTGATGGATATTCCAGGCGCGTGGCCTCGGATTTAATTGACATGTATGTCCCCAGTGACAGCCCCAGCATAAATGTTCCAATTAACAGACCCAAATCCGAATAAAGGGAGCCGGCCGAAGATTGATATACGTAAAATGCAATCAGCTCGGCCGATAAAGTTGTCAGACCCGCAGTAAAGTATAAAAAAAGCCCGAAAGTTTTTCGTTTTCTTCGTCCCCTGATTGAAAGGACAAACAATAGAATAATAACCAAAAGAACGAGAAGGGCCGGATATACTGTTTTAAAAATTGCATTTGTAATAGTACTATCTATTTTGTTAAGTTTCGAATTCAATAATATCTGGTTATAGATTAATTTGGGATTTTCAAGATTATTAATTTTGCCGGAGCTATCCAATGAATTATAAAGATTAGAAAATTTAAACTCATCAAGTCGATCTTTTAGATAATTATGGCTGATAAACTGTGGTTTGTAATCCAGGCTGTCGATGCGATTGATAATAGTTACATACGGTATTTCAAAAAGTGATTCATTCGACATGAAAAACAGAGTCGATGTTCCCGGCCAGAGATGAACATGCCTGTATGTATATCTAATAGTGCTATAAATGGTTGAAAGCACATTTCGCTTTTGCCCGGAGATAAATCGGTCGGTGTCGTACGAAGTCGGGATATAGAGCATACCATCAGGCTTAAGTATTCTTTTGGTTAATCTCAAAAACTGCTCTGAAAAAAATCTTCCGCTTTTATAGCTATCCGGTTCACCCGGCATAGCAATAACTATATCATATTTGGTGATAATATCTCTGTTATTGATATATGCCAGAGGATCATCTTCTATACGATTAATATTCGAATGCAAATCAAATAATTTGTCCAACGCCGGACCAAGGGCACCTCGCGGATCGATAGCCGTGATTTTTATATCGGGAAATGACGGTGCCAGCCGTTCAAGGCCAAATTCGGTTCGACCAATAATAAGAATATTTTTGGCCTCAGGTTTATAAAGCAGAGGGGGAATTAGTGAATTTTCTGCGGTTTCCATATTAGGATAGGCCGCTTCAATTTTATTGTCGGTCAACAGGACAACTGTGCTATCTCTGCTAATTATTGTCTGATGCCCATAATATGTCTCAAACGAATCTTCAATGTTGTATGGGTGATACTTAACCTTATCGAAATAAAAATCCAATTTCGGGACCATATATTTTACTGCAATTAACAGCAAAAGTGAGATAAAAGCGGTTAAATAAGCTGTTCTTCCCTTCAACGATATCAAACTAAATAGTACAACAATTACACCCAGGCCGGCAGCCATTGACAGATTGGAGAACACCGGACCGGTCAGTGCTGTTAGGGCAATACCCCCGACAAAGGCGCCGATTCCCTCAAATAGATAAACTCTATTTATTGAAGCTGACGGACGATATCCTTCACGGCTTATGGATGAAAATAGAAAACCTGAAATAAATCCTGTCGGAAATGTCAACACAATTGAAATAATTGCCGCCAAACTAAATGGCGTTATCTCACCCATAGCGAAATTAAGCAAAGAGGTTGATAATCGAATTACTACAATTGAGCCCAGAAGCAAAAGCGCTCCTAATATAAATAGAAAATTGGTTCCCTTGGGATTCGTTTTTCTTCCGCCTAAATATGCCCCCAAAGCAACCGCTATCAGCCATCCAAAAAGGGCTGTACCGATAAACAGTTCGTCGCCGTTAAAGCCGGCCACCAATTCACGGAGGAGGAGAACCTGTCCGCCTACGGAGAAAAATCCAAGAAGGAAAGCTTTTTTATTCATCAGAATAATCCGGGTATTTCCCGATTACATTTCCGGCAATGATTGCCGTCTAATTTATATTGATAAATATTATATCCTTTGCGCTCAATTAAAACTTCGCCACATCCCGGACAATAGGTTGACTCGGCCGGATGGCCGGTCAAATTGCCAAGATAAACATATTCCAATCCTTCCGCTTTGGAAATATCGTGCGCCTTCTGAAGGGTTTTTTCAGGGGTTGGCGGAAGATTTTTCAGCAGATATTGCGGATGAAATCTTGAAAAATGAACCGGTGTATCAACTCCAAGATATTTTTTAATCCAAACGGCTAATTCTTTGAATTCATCGTCGCTGTCATTAAGGGTTGGGACAATAAGGCATACAATTTCCAGCCAGACACCGGCTTTTTTAATTTGAATCAATCTTTCCAGAATCGGTTTAAGCTCACCCTTGACGATATCCTTATAATAACCTTCTCTGATAGATTTTAAATCAACCTTGACCGCATCGAGATGCTGCAAAAGATCAGCCAATGGTTTTTCCTCGATATAGCCGCCGGTAATCATCACTGATTTTACTGATTTTTCATGTCCCAGTTTGGCCATATCGTACATATATTCATAAAAAACAACCGGTTCGGAATAGGTATAAGCAATAGTTGGGACTTTTCTCTGAAGGCAGATATTAACAGCATCTTTCGGCGGCAGATTTATATTGCTGGTTTGCTCCGGACGGCTCTGTGAAATATCCCAGTTCTGGCAGAATTTACAGTTGACGTTGCACCCGGCCGTAGCCAGCGAAAAGGCGGATGTACCCGGGTAAAAATGAAACAGCGGCTTTTTCTCAATCGGATCAATATTGATGGCACAGGGGAGACCATAAACCAGAGTATAATAAACATCGCCTCTGTTTTCCCTGACTCCACAATATCCCCGTTCCATATCGGTGATACGACAGTGCCGCGGACAGATGCCGCACTCAATTCCACCCTCCGCCAGTTTTTTATAATAACGTGCTTCAACCGCTGATAATTCTTTGGTATAATCAAATGCGCAGGCGTTTTGAATGCCGCCGACAATTTCCGGCAATAATTCGGTTTGAGATGATAATATTGCGGCCGTACTACATCCAAGACACTTCAAGAAACTTCTTCTGTTAACTTTGTAATTCATAGAAGCTCCATCACTGATTTTTGACCGGACTCATCTACACCAATGACTTTGAGATTAATCTGTTCTCTATTTGCCACACCCAGCCCGATCTTTTCCGCGGACCTGAGATATTTTGCCGGTCTTCCGGCCTTCTCAAGAGCTGGCAGATTATTTATTTTGCGAAAATACTCTATTATCTCAAGCCCGATCGTATCGGCCGCCACCGGGTCGTCCGATATTATCAGACCATTGTAATAAGCCAGATAGCGACTATCATAGCCCGGCCCGCCATTATATTGAATCCGGATGGCATCAATTATGGAAAGCCGATTTTTTAATTTAATTGGCTCTAGGTTAGAAATATCAGCCGCATACGGATCGCAATTATTGTCATGATATTTATTGGGATTATTAATAGCGCCGAACATATTCTTTAAACTGGCAGAAAGACCGGCGATTGAATGATCTCTCAGAATCGGTAAATTTATATTATAATCAATCAAATCGGTCAGGATTCGACTGACAAGGCTATCAACTTCGCCTGATGAATAAAAATTCCGGCTGTAACCAAAACCATTGGTATCGGTTCCAAGACATCTTCGCCCAAAAGATGAAGCGTTCAAATCATACCCAGCCAGCTCCAGTTCACGGCTGGTTCGTTCCCAGATTACTATGTTATTAATATCTGTGCCGGCCTTGGATAAAACCTTCGTTAATCCATCCGCAAGAGCCACCGGCGTTGAATTTAGATTTCTTGTCAGGCAGTTAACTTTCATACCGACGATACCGGATGGAATAAATTTTTTAACAGCCCCGGCTATCTTTGATTCTCCAGCTATCGTTTTCAGACCGATTTCAACCAGCCGTTGATACTCATCAGAGGAGAGCGGTTCCCCTCTGTTTTTACCCGAATATTTTACAACACAAACAGAACTCATATATAAATAATACAACGATTATATGCCATTGTGCCAATACTTTTTTCTTGACCGATTGAATAAACGGTTGTATTCTGCCCACTATGAAAAAGAGAATATATACTTATCTGCTGTCGGCGGTAGCTGCGCTTGTCTCAATATCTTCTCCGGTGTTATACGGTGCCGCCAGAGAACCGGCCGTGGCCGGGACATTCTATCCTGCCGATTCGCTCGAATTATCGAAAATGGTAAAAGGCCATTTAAATAATGTCAAAAACTTGCCCGAAATTGACGGTCAATTAATGGCGTTGATTGTGCCTCACGCCGGGCTTGTTTATTCAGGCCAGATAGCCGCTTACGGGTACAAACTTTTGGAAAACTCAGGAATAAATAAAGTTATTCTGTGCGGCCCGTCGCATCGTTATCGTTTTCAGGGACTTTCAGTATATGGCCCTTTTATAAGCTGGAAAACACCGCTGGGTGATCTGAAATGTAACAATTCTATCTGCGATGAACTGATAAGTTATGATAAAAATATAGAAATAATCCAACAGGCTCATCTGCAGGAACATTCGCTTGAGGTTCAACTGCCATACCTTCAGACCGTTCTTGGAAATTTTGAACTGATACCGATTGTTATGGGCGGACAGGATACACAGACCATTCATCTTTTGGCCAAAGCGCTGGAGTCGGTTGATACCGAAAAAAATACAATAATGATAGCATCATCGGACTGGCAGCATTTTCGACCGGCATCGGATGGTTGGAAGCTCGATTCTCTTGGATTGACCTGTTTTGAAAATATGGATCCCAATAAATTAGAGCAGTATCTCGAATCCAGGCAGGTTGAAATGTGCGGCGGCGGTCCGGCCGCGGCGGTATTAAGGGCGGCAATAGCCAAGGGGGCCGATAAAGTCAAGGTGCTGAAATATGGCGACTCGGGGGATATTACCGGCGATAAAAGCAATGTTGTCAGTTATGCGGCTATTGCTATTTATGAATCGGAAGACAAAAAAACCAAATCTGAAGCAATAAAATCTGAAAAAGACCAAATAAAAAAAGAACTACCAAAACTGTTTAAATTGACTCAACTGGAAAAAGAGGAACTTCTGCATGTTGCCCGCAAGTCGATTGAAAGTTATTTAGCTGACGGTTTGCTTCTCGATTTTGACGTCTCCGATAATTTAAAAAAATTCGGAGCCGCCTTTGTTACTCTGGAAAAAAACGGTCAACTGAGAGGCTGTATCGGTCACACCAGCGCCGTTGAGGAATTATATAAAACGGTTTCTGGCTGTGCTATTCAGGCCGCGGTCCAGGACCCAAGATTTCCACCGGTCATATCTGATGAGCTAAAACAGATACATATTGAAATATCGGTCTTGTCTCCGATGCAGTTAGTTGAATCGTTCGATGAAATCGAAGTCGGTCGTGACGGCTTGATGATTTTTAAAGGACAATATCGAGGACTGCTTTTGCCGCAGGTTGCAGTAGATTATAACTGGAGCCGAACCGAATTTCTGGAGAATACCTGTCGCAAAGCAGGTATGAACAAAGATGCTTATTTGGCCAATGACGCCGTTATATATAAATTTCAAGCCGTCATTTTTGGAGAATAGCCGCGAAACCTTGACAACCCGGACGGAGTTGATTATGATAATAAATTGTATTAAAGCGGAGATTATATAGTGATTTATGGAGTAATATTGGCGGGTGGTAAGGGTGAGCGTTTCTGGCCGCTTTCGCGGGCAGAACGTCCCAAACAACTCCTCAGGCTGATTTCGTCAAAAATGATGCTTCAGGAAACTATTGACAGGATTCTTCCCCTGATCTCCGGCGAAAGAATCCTGGTTGTTACATCAGAAGATATCGTTTCACCAATATTAGATGAGATTTCAATGCTCAAGCGGGAAAATATTCTGGCCGAACCTTCTGGTCGTAATACCTGTCTTGCCATAGGCCTCGCCGCCAAGCATCTTCAGAAAATTGATCCGGAGTCTATAATGGTGGTTCTGTCGGCTGATCATATAATTCAACCGGCTGAAAAACTGCATGAGATTATCTCAATCGGTGCTCAAATAGCCAAAGATGAAGATCGGCTTATTACAATCGGAATAAATCCGACCAGGGCCGAAACTAACTATGGTTACATAAAAATGGCGGAACCATACAAAGTTTTCGGTAGCATATCGGTTTATGAGGTTGAGGCATTTACAGAAAAACCAAAACCATTGGTTGCCAATGAATACTATTATGGCTATAAACATCTCTGGAATTCGGGCATGTTTATCTGGTCAGTTGCTTCTATTTTAAAGGCCATTAATTTCTGTCAACCGGAAATTGCCGCCGCTCTCGATGAATATGCCGTATTTATCGGGACAGAAAATGAAAAAGAAGCGATAAAAACGCTTTATAACAAATGTGACCCTATTTCAATCGATTTTGCCGTTCTGGAGAATGCCGAAAATGTATTGACGATAAGGGGTGATATTATCTGGGACGATGTTGGCAGTTGGAATGCTCTGGAACGGTACAAGACCAAAGATCAGGATAACAATGTTGTTATCGGCGATGCCAGGCTTTTAAATACTTATGAAACCACTATTTACAATGACAATGATGGAATTATAGTCTCGCTGGGCGTGACCGATTTGGTTATCGTTAAAACTCAGGATATTGTCTTGGTGGCCCATAAGACACAGGTCAATGATGTTAAAAAAATCCTGAATGAGCTTTCAAAAGATGATTCAATGAAGAAATATTTATAATATGAAAAAATACTTCCTATTTATATTTATTCCGGTATCGATATTTGTAATTTCAAATTGTCGCGGAACTTTTGCTCCACCGGAAGGCGGCGAAGAAAGACCCGAACCGGCTCCGAAAGAAACTGAAAGCAAATATAAACCGCTCAGTCAGCCTGAAGATTTTGTCATTATTCCTAAGGCCGTATCGTTTGAACCAGCTGTTGATTCAATACAACATCAGGATGGAGAGATTCTGGGAGCAATTATAAATGCCGATAGTACCGGTCAGGCTGGAAATAGAGTTTATCGAATTCAGCTATTTACCTCCAAAGAATACGGCCCGGCTATTCGAGAGAAAAATATTGCAATTGAGGTCTTTGACAAGCCGGTTACAATGGATTACGAAGTACCATACTATAAAATCAGAGTAGGTAACTTTTCCACTCGCGATGAAGCGGAGGAATATCTTCCGGCCGCCCGCGAAGCCGGATATCAAACGGCCTGGGTTGTCAGGGCGTATGTCAATGTGAAAACCCTCGAAGATGTTTATGATGGTTATGATGAGGAGATTTTCAAACCGTTTGACAGCACTGAACTATTGGATATGGAATATAAAACAGATGAAGGCAGCATCGAATACCAGGAGGATTGACCCGCTCCACCCGGAACCGGAAATTCTGAAAGAAGCCTCGCAGATTCTGACAGACATGGGAATTGTTATGGCGCCGACCGAAACAAAATATGGCCTGCTGGCACGGATTGATTATCCGGACGCGGTAAAGAAAGTGTACGATATTAAAAGCCGTCCGTTGTCGGTGCCCACCGCCATATTTATCAGATCCCACGATGAGATACAAAAATTCGGTGATATTAATGATACCGCCCAAAAAATTTCCAAAAAATTCCTCCCGGGACCAATAACCATAGTGCTAAAAGCTCGGGCAGATTATCCGGCGCCTATTGTAATTAATAATAAAATCGGACTGCGTTTTTCATCTTCCGAAATAATTAACCGGCTGCTTGACCTGACTGATTTTAATCTGATCGCCACCAGTGCCAACATATCGGGTGACGATGATCCGAAAAATATTGAAGAGGCAAAAAATATATTTGGCGATAATATCAATCTCTATCTTGACGCCGGCCCCTTGAGCGGCCCTGCTTCTACCGTAATCGATTGCTCCGGTGAAACGTATAAGATTTTACGGGAAGGTGCAATTTCCGAAAAGGATATTAAAAGAACTTTGGAGATAAATTAATGTCCGGAAGCTTTAAAATAATGTTTGTCTGTTTTGGCAACACCTGCCGGTCTCCGATGGCCGAAGGGGCATTACGCAAATTACTTGAGAATAAAAATATTTCCGGAATTGATATCTATTCCTCCGGAACAGCTGGCGGAATCGGCTTTGAGGCGACACCGTATGCCATTGAAGCGGCCAAAATATGGGAGGCCGATATTTCATCGCATCGCTCTCAAACATTATCGGCCGAAATAATTTATCGAGCAGATTTAATTTTGGCCATGGAAAAATCGCACTGCCAGGAGGTTCTCAGGTTGTGTCCCGAAGCCGAAAATAAAGTATATTTGCTTAAAAAATTTCCTGTTTCCGGATGTAACGGCGAAGGTGTCAATGATCCTATCGGAGGCTCGCTGGATATGTATAACCATACTTTTCTTGAAATCGGTGAAGAGCTTGGTCGGATACTCCCGGAGATTTTGGAAAAAGTGGATGAAAAGAAGAATTTGCGGGAAAACAATGGTTAAAACTGCGACATTGATAATTACATTCATTCTCGTTTTTGCGGTGGGTATTTATTTTCTGGATAATCAATTGGGACTGGCCACGGCACAGACCGATTCTACCGGAGTTGAAGAGTCATCGGGTTTTAAAAGGTATGTCGAAAATCTTGCTTTCGGTCCCGGTGAAAAACTGTATTTTGACATAGGGTATGGATTTATAAATGCCGGCCAGGCTACTATTGAAGTTGCCGAGTTGATAGAGTATTCGGAACGCCCTTGTTATCAAATTATATCAACGGCGAGCAGTAATAAATTCTTTTCATCATTTTACAAAGTCGAAGACTGGGTCGAATCGATAGTTGATGCCGTCGGCATCTATTCCTGGCATTTTGAGAAGCATGTCAGGGAGGGTGGCTATCGCGCCGACCGGATTTATGAATTCGACCAGCCGAAGAACCTTGTGTATTATGGTGAAGATACTATTGAAGTTGCACCCTATGTGCAGGATGCTCTATCGGTATTGTATTATGTTCGGACCCAGGAGCTAAAAATCGGCCAATCATATTTTATAGAGAATTTCACCGATGGCAAAAAATATCCCCTTGAGGTGAAGGTTCACCGGCGGGAAACTATTAAAGTCAAGGCCGGAAAATTTGACTGTATTGTTGTCGAACCGCTTTTCCTTACTTCCGGCGTATTCAAGCATGAAGGAAAGCTGACTGTCTGGCTGACCGATGACAGGTTAAAGATGCCGGTTTTGATGAAATCAAGGGTTCTGGTAGGTTCAATTTCGGCCGAGTTGACCGATTATGAGCTGGGCGAAATAATGGAATTTTAATAGATCCCCAATGATAAATTTTAAGCAAATAGATATTAACAAAGTCAAGACGATTTCCCTGAAACACCGCAAGAGCAAAGCTAAAACAGAATGGTTTGGCCGGGTTTACAATGCCAAAAACGGCAAAAAGTTTTTTGAAAATCTGCCAAAATTTCTCAAAGCAGAAGAGCTTATCGAATTCATTAGCAGGGTTTCGGTTTCAAGGGAAAAAAGTCTGCCGTTTCACGTTATGATGGGGGCGCATTCTATAAAAGTCGGACTAACCCCGATTCTAATTGACCTGATGAAACGAAAAATAATAACCGGCCTTTCATTGAATTCGGCCGGTCTTATTCATGATCTGGAATTGGCATTTATGGGTCAGACATCGGAAGACGTATCAGCCGGCTTAAAAGATGGTACTTTTGGCATGGCTGAGCAAACCGGGCGAATGTTTGCCGAGGTGGTTGAATTGGCCGACAGCGAATCAATTGGTCTGGGTGAAGCGGCCGGGAAGTATATAAATGGCAATAAGGCAAAATTTGGAAAATATTCTTTGTTTGCCAATACTGATCAACTCGGCTTGCCGGCTACCGTCCATGTGGCCATCGGGACCGATATTGTGGCTCAGCAAAAAAGTTTTTGTCCCGGACCGACCGCAGAAGCGTCATACCGTGATTTTAAAATACTTGCGAATATATTGATTCAAGCCGATCGCGGCGGTTGTGTGGCCAACATTGGTTCGGCCGTTTTACTGCCGGAAGTATTCCTAAAGGCCTTGACCGTTGCCCGCAATCTTGTTAAAAGTAAGTGCAAAATAACGACAGCCAACTTTGATATGATTAACCATTACCGCCCGCTGACTAATGTTGTCAAACGTCCGACTGAAAATGGCGGGCGAGGATATAATTTTACCGGACATCACGAAATAATGATACCCCTTTTAGCGTGGGGACTTAAATCATATATGAAAAAAATAAAGTAGACTCATGGAGATTTTGAAATGATACGTTTAGTCGAATGCGTACCGAATTTTTCCGAAGGCAGGAATAAAGAAGTAATCGAAAAAATATTGGATGAAATCAAATCGGTTCCATCGGCCACTCTGTTGGATTGGGAAATGGACCCGGACCATAATCGTGCTGTCGTTACTTTTATCTGCCCGCCCGAGGATGCCGTTGAGGCCTGCTTCCGCGCCGTTAAAAAAGCCTCGGAATTAATAGATATGCAGACACATTCGGGCGAGCATCCGCGTATGGGGGCGACCGATGTATGTCCCTTTATTCCTATTTCAGATTTTACGCTGGCCGAAGCCAAGGAACTGGCTCATCAGCTGGGTAAAAGAGTTGGCGATGAATTAGACATCCCGGTATTTCTGTATGAATTGGCAGCTACCAGACCGGAAAGAGAAAATCTGGCTGTCGTCAGGAAGGGTGAATATGAGGGGATGATCAAAGCGATAGAAACCGACCCCGGCCGGAAGCCGGACTACGGTCCATCCAAAATGAATCTTAAAGCCGGAGCAACGGCAATCGGCGTTAGATTTCCTCTGGTGGCGTATAATGTTTATCTCGATACCAATCGCGTCTCTATTGCGCGTAAAATAGCCAATGCCATTCGATTCCTGCGCGGCGGTTACCGTTTTGCCAAAGCGATGGGATTTATGATTAAAGAACGAGACTGCACCCAGGTTTCTATGAATCTGGTGCGCTACCCAAAAACACCGATTTTCCGGGTCTTTGAAACAATTAAGTCCGAAGCGGCTCGGTACGGTGTCAATATATTATCGTCGGAAATTATCGGATTGGTTCCACAGCAGGCTCTGCTTGATGTGGCCGATTTCTATCTGCAGCTTGAAAACTTTACCGCCGAACAGGTTCTCGAAGAGAAGATGCGTCGGGCCGGAGTCGGATCGGCCTCATCAAGTTATGACTTCTTTGAAGACGTTGCCGCAAAAACACCAACCCCCGGCGGCGGTTCGGTGGCGGCCGCGGCCGGAGCTCTGGGAGCGGCACTTAATGCGATGGTTTGTCGTCTCACCATAGGCAAAAAGAAATACAAAAAGGTTGAAGAACAGATAAAAGACTGGCGCGATAAATCTGAAGTTTTGAGAAGACAATTGCAGGAGATGATTATCAGCGACGGTCAGGCTTTTGATGATGTCATGAAAGCCGGCAAACTTCCAAAAGATACCGACGACGAAATTAAGAAACGGGATATTGCTATTGTCGAGGCCACCAAACATGCCGCCGAGGTTCCGCTCGAGACGGCAAAAATGGCCTACGAAGTTCTTAAACTGGCCAAACATATTGCCGAAAATGGAAATGTTAATTCCGTTTCCGATGCCGGGGTAGCGGCACTTATGGCCAAGGCGGCTTTGGAAGGCGCTATATATAATGTGAAAATAAATATTAGTGGTTTTGACGACACTAAATTTGTTGAATCTATGAAATCAAATTCAGAGGAATTGGTTACGAGAAGTACAATATTAGCTGATGAGATTAAGTCTATCGTTGAGAGCAAAATTAAATAATGATAACAGCCGACCTTCATATCCATACTAATTTTTCCGATGGTCTCAATTCTCCTGAAGAGATTTTAGAAATAGTCAAAGAGAAACAGCTAAAGGTGTTTTCAATCAGCGATCATGACAATATCGGCGGTTACCTTTATCTGGACAAAATTCTTAACGAAGATGATCCCGAACTTATCCCGGGCGTTGAGCTTTCGGCGGGCCAGGGTGCCGAAGATATACATATACTGGGATATTTCTTTGATCCATCTTCAGACGAGTTAAATTCTGCCCTTAGACTATTTCGCGATAAACGGAACCAACGCGGTGTTGATATGTTAAATAAGCTAAAAGAGCAGGGAATTAATATACCGCATGAACTTGTAAAGGAATTTGCCGGACTATCTGCCATCGGACGCCCCAATGTAGCCGATGCCATGGTAAAGGTTAAGGCGGTCAATAGCTTTGCCGAGGCGTTCGATAAATATATCGGATACAGCTGTCCGGCATATGTTCCCAAGCATAATATAACTCCAAAGGAAGCCATTGAGTTGATACATAGAGCCGAAGGGCTGGCTATACTGGCTCATCCCGGCATAGCCGGCGCAGGAAGTCATATTGATGAATTTTTGAGTTATGGTATAGACGGTATTGAAGTTTATCATCCGATGCATAATAGCCGACTTCAAAAAAGTTATAAAGATTTTGCGGAGAAAAAAGATATTCTCATCACCGGCGGTTCCGATTTTCACGGGCGTCAAGGCAAACATGGTCAAATTGGATCAATGTCGATACCGGATAATACACTGACATTGATGAAAGAAAGATTATCATTATTAAACAGGGGATAATTTTGAATAACATGAAGAAAACAGCAGTTATTTTTATCGTATTTTTATTTGTACTAATTATAGCCGGGGATATTTATTCGGAATCCGAATTAACTGAGGAATATCAACAGGATTTGTTTGACAGGCTCAGTCACCTGCGAGGTGAAGGTCCCCGTCCGGCTTCGCTTGAGAATTTGGAACGTCCTATATGCGGGACATCGGTGGCGTTTGAGGCTTTTATAAATCGAAATCGATTAAGCGCCGCTTACAAGACTTCTGCGGTAATGCAGGGGAGAGATACGACGCTTGAGTGCTCATACGAATCTCCGAATGGGCATTTTCTGATACATTATGATACAGTCGGCGTTGATGCCGTCTATAAATCCGATCTTGATACATTGGCCGGCGGTGATGGTATTCCCGATTATGTCAATAAGATTGGCGAAATTGCTGACTCGGTCTGGGCCTATGAAATAGATGAACTTGGTTTTCCTGCTCCGCCACGCGATGATTTTTATCCGGCCGGTCTTGATTCGACCTATGATATTTATATTGAAGGTTTGGGAAGTGCCTACTACGGCGCCACCTATAGCGAAATGATTGTGGATAGTCAATCTGTTACATCGGTAATAGTTATTGATAATAATTATAATTTTTTCCCCTATAATGAATTTGATGGCGATCCGCGCGATTTCAATCGTCGTCTCGATGCCGCCAGGGTTTCTGTGGCACATGAATTTTTCCATTCCATACATTTTGGAATGGACTGGACCGAGTGGGAAGGTGATGAAGCCATGTCTGCCAGAATATACTGGTGGGAGATGTCGGCGGTCTGGATGGAAGAGATGATGTACGATGATGTCAATGACTATTATGGATACCTGTTTGCATTTTATGAGTTTCCCTGGGTTGGTTTGAGGAATTTCACCTCATCGGCCTATCCGCTTGCTCTTCATCCGTATGGTGCGGCGGTATTTCCGATATATCTGACCGAGCGTTGGGGCGATCCGACCATAGTGCGCAAAATATGGGAACAATGCCGTGATCTCGGCGTCGGTCCTCAATTCGGCGAAGCCGTCGATAATGCCGTCTATGAGGTATCAGGTGGGACGCATCGTCTGACCGATGCCATCCGTGAGTTTTCGGTTTGGAATATGTTTACCGGCAGCAGAGCCGATCGGGCGCCGGCAGGTATAGGCTATTCGGAAAAAGAATTTTATCCAATAACCCCCGATTCGGCCATGTTTGTTTTCGATGACTATCCGCTTTTTATGTCAAACAGAGATGTACTCGATTCATTCAATACAAGGTTACCTGAGATATTTGCTTCCAACATATTGAAACTTGAAGATATTTATTTGATTCCTGATAGTCTCGGTTTTAGGTTTTACAGCTCAGTTACACACTCAATTGATGACTGGAATGTATCACTTATAGGCATGCCGCTAGATGATAACGCCGAGGCGATTATTCAAATGAACAAATTCGAAGGATCGGAAATTAGTCAATATGTTGTGACAGGTACTGAAGAACTATACAATCTAATGGCAGTTATAACGCCGGTCCTTACGGATGTAAATGCCTATAATTATCGCCAGACATTCGATTATGCATTTGCCGTATTGGACTCAGTATATGATTCCACTAAGACCGTAAGTTATAAGTTTAAAATTTATCCAAATCCATGTGTCTCGGCTAAATTATGTGAAACTGTTAATTTCGAAGTTAAAAAAAGCTTTGTTGATGCATTCAAAAATCCCGCTTCATTATCATTGACAATATTCAATGTTGCCGGTGAGAAAATTCGAACGCTATATTACGATTTTCAATCCCCCGGAAATTCCGAAGATTCCACTATTAATCATGATTTTACTACAATTTTTACTGCCGAGTGGGATAAAAAAAATGAGAGTGGTTATGACGTTGCTGCAGGTGTTTATCTGGCCTACTGGCAATTAACATTTACTGATTTCAGTAGTGCACCACCGTTTATACATAAATCCAAGTTTGCCGTCATAAGATGAACTACGGTTTGAGGATAATCACCAGAATTGCAGTTTTTGCCTCATTAGTGTTTATATTCTCATACTTTTCAATGTTTCTATACAATATCAATCTCGGCTTCTTTGTGATTTTTGTCTCAGGTTTTTTATGGGGATTATGGCCGGGAGTCGGCGTTGGGATTATCGGCTATTTCCTCTGGTCAAATTTTAACCCGTTCGGACCGGTACCAATTCCGTTGCTTCTGTCTCAGCTTGCAGGTGTTTCTTTGATTGCCATAATCGGCGTGATAGCCTCCAGAATGTTTAAACCGGATACATGGAACAGAAAAGGCCTGATAATTTTGATAATATCAGGTTTTCTATCGGGATTATTTTATCATCTGCCGGTAGATATCGTGGACGCACTTCTGTATCAACCGTTTTGGCCCCGTTTGATAGGCGGCCTAATCTTTTCATTGATTACCATTGTTTCATGTAGTATAATTTTCCCATTGTTTTATCCGGCGCTGGCTTTTTTGTATGGAAAAGAGAAAAACAGTAACTATGGAAAAAGTAACTAACCGCTTCGCAATTTTATTATTCTTATTTCTTTTCTTTTCCAATTCCTATGGACAAGATCCTGATTCTTTGAAGATGGTCGATACATCGCTGATTCCAAAAGATACAACCGAACTGAAATCGTGGGAAATAATGTATGCCGACACTCTTTCGGCCGATTCTCTTTCAAGGGAACCTCATCTCGATATTCACGATTCGTTGTGCTCATATTTTCTTTCTGATCGTTTTGACCTGTCAGATCATTTTGTCCGTTCTTATGGTCATGATGCGGGAGATTTTATAAAATCGAACCCGTCCAATTTTTCTGTTGACTACCAACCGATTCCACTGAGAAAAACTGTGGCACCGTTTGGCTTACCGGGAAATCGTCTGGATGTTATAATGGGTGACCGTGCTCTGCATCCGGTGGAACATCTGCCCGAACCGGATAACCAGATTGGTTTCGACGAAATCCCAACCGCCCCGGTTCAGAAAATATATAATATCGAGGGACCGCTTGGCAAAATCTTTGGCGGTGATAATGCTACATCATCATTGATTATGCTGCCGGTTCGGCCGAAATCAACACGCGCCGAATCAGAGTTGGTTGTCGATGTCGGTAATTTGGGCTATGCCAACACCAAGGCGGTTTTCACCGAGCAAAATAAATCTGGAAGGTTAATACAAATTGCGGCCGAATATCGCAGAAACGATGGTTTTGATTATACCTGGGGCGATAGTACATATCATCATTGGGCCGATTTGATTTATCCAATAAATAATAAGCTAAATTTAAACTTGAACGGGCGATTGTATCGCCGCCGAGGGAATTTTCTCTTAAGATTAGACCCGAAATTTACAAGAAATCGACGTGACCGAGATTTTTCAGCCGGACTGGATTATAGTTTCTCGGCCAACCATAAAAGCATCTTTGAAATCAGACATCAAAGATCTGAAACCGAAATCGACATTGCTCAAAGGGCGTATAAAAGGGATATTGATATTATTGATAATTCCATTCGTGTTACCCACGATGCAATTTTGGGAAAATACAATATGCGCTATGAACTTTTTTTAACCGAAGAGGAATATCACAATTTCGATTATTTTCTGAAGCGCCATCGGGCCAAGCTCAATTCAATCCTGTTTTGGGGTGATTCAACCTTCGCGGTTATTGGAAATTTCAGTTTTGAGAAGGTTGGCGGATATGATCCGGCGCCCTCATTTGTCATGGCTTATAAAAAGGAGAAGGAATCATTTTATCTGTCACTGTCGGCCGGCTATGTTACCAAATTTCCGCGGCAGTATGAACTCGATCTGACACCGGCGATAGATAGATTTATGAGTGGTTCCGTAAATGATTACTATGAATCAGGAAACGTTTATCTCAAACCGGAAAAACAGTTGTCCGGCGGTCTTACGATAGCCTATGGGCAAAAAAATAATGATCTGACAGTTTCGCTAACCGGCGGAAAGATATTCGACGGTATTGATTGGGTAAAATCTACAAAAGATACAAACGGCTTGTCGCTAACTGCTTTTGAAGCGGATAATCGTGATATCGAATATGCCAATTTGTCTATCACCAAAAGGCTTTCTCTGGGTAAAAAACTTTTCTGGACAGGAGCCGGGAGCTATCGATATATAAGTATAAACGGCGATGACAACCCATCTTATGCTCCTGATTACCATGCCTTTACCGGGCTTGAGCTATACCATTACATTAAGTTGCTGGAATTGCATCTGTATGGATATATTGAAACCGGCTATGTCGGACCGTATCACAGCTATCCTGCTTTTGGAGATGAGGCCACAGAATTGGGCGAAAAATTTGTAACCAATTTAAAATTATCGTTCCGGATAAAATCGTTCCGATTTTACTACTACTGGCAAAATCTGTTTTTTACCGAATATCAGAATCGCGACAATTATGGAATTCGCGATAGGTTAATTTATTATGGCATAACCTGGGATTTTCTGGATTGATATAATATTTTTCTCAAATAAAAAAGCCCGGCCGAATTGACCGGGCTTTATATCTTATAATTAATAGTCTTAAATAAACAATGGTGCCAAAACGAGTGAGACCATCGCCATAAGCTTAATAAGAATATTCATCGAAGGACCGGAGGTATCCTTGAACGGATCACCGACGGTATCACCAACAACAGCGGCCTTATGCGCATCGGAACCTTTTCCGCCAAGGTTGCCGGCCTCGATAAATTTCTTGGCATTATCCCAGGCACCGCCGGCGTTGGCCATCATAAGGGCAAGCAATACACCGGCTAATGTCGCTCCGCCCAGGAATCCGCCAAGAGCCTCTCTGCCAAGAAGAAGTCCAACCAGAATCGGACATACAATAGCTAAAAGTCCCGGTATAACCATTTCGCGCAAAGCGCTTTTGGTAGCAATATCAACGCAACGGGCCGTATCCGGCTTGGCCTTACCTTCCATCAATCCGGTGATTTCGCGGAACTGACGGCGAACTTCTTCAACCATCGCAAAAGCCGCCTTGCCAACCGCAGTCATTGTCAGCGCGGCAATGAGGAACGGTAGAATACCACCGATAAAGAGTCCAACAACAACATAAGGATTCAACAGATCAATTGTCAGAGTGACTCCCGCGGCTATTTCTTCAGGTGATCTTACGGCCATGCTGTAGGCCGAGAATAGAGCCAGAGCGGTTAAAGCAGCCGAGCCAATGGCAAAACCTTTACCGATAGCGGCCGTGGTATTACCAAGTGAGTCGAGACGGTCGGTGATTTTACGAATATCATCGCCCAATCCGGCCATTTCGGTAATGCCTCCGGCATTGTCTGCAATTGGACCGTAGGCGTCGACCGACATGGTTACGCCGATTGTCGAAAGCATACCTACTGCGGCCAGACCGATACCATACAATCCACCCAGCTTGAAGCCGAGTAAGATGGCCATGGCAATAATGAAAACGGGAAGCGCTACCGATTCCAGACCAACCGCCAAGCCCTGAATAATTGTAGTGGCCGCACCGGTTTTTGAAGATTCGGCAATTTTGCGAACGGGTTTGGCAGCGGTGTAATATTCAGTTAAAAGTCCAATTAATACACCGGCCAGATTACCACCCAGAATTGCCCAGAAAAGTTGCTGTTCCAAGCCCAGACCGCTGATAATAAACCAGGCGGCAATGAATAGGACAATTGATGCAACATAAGTTACGATACGTAAAACAGCCGCCGGATTTTTCATACCGGCAAAAGCCTTGACGGATAAAACACCCAGCATTGAGGCAATTATGCCAGCCGTGGCAATAGCGATCGGAAGCAATATCTTACCCAAAATTTCTGAGCCTTCGGCTGGAATGGTTGATCCAAGTGAAACCGCCGCAATTGCAATAGTAGCGATAATCGAACCAACATATGATTCAAACAGATCAGCGCCCATTCCGGCTGTATCACCGACGTTGTCGCCAACGTTATCAGCGATAACGGCCGGGTTACGTGGATCATCTTCGGGAATACCGGCCTCAACTTTACCCACCAGGTCAGCGCCAACGTCGGCCGATTTGGTATAAATACCGCCGCCGACACGGGCAAAAAGTGCAATCGATGAAGCACCCATACCGTATCCGGCCAGATCGGCCCAGCTGAAGAAATCAAGCCTGAAGACCAGATAAGTGAAAATGCCAACACCGAGAAGACCCAGCGAGGCAACCGACATACCCATTACGGCGCCGCCGGTAAAAGCGATAGAAAGCGCCCCGCCCTGACCGGAATCTTTCGCTGCCGCTGACGTCCGAACGTTAGCCTTCGTAGCCGCCTGCATACCAAAATAACCGGCCAGCATTGAGCAAATTGCGCCGCAAATAAAGGCGATGGCCGTGGCAGAAGATATTTTCCAGAACAGAAGTGCAAAAACCACAACGATAAATATCGCGAGAATCGAATACTCCCGCTTCAGAAAGACCATTGCGCCTTTGGCGATCTGCTCGGCGATGTCTTTCATAAGATCATTACCCGCATCTTTCCTCTTAATGGTGAAGTAAAGCACCAGGGCAAACAGAATGCCCACGACACCAAGGATTTGTGCGGAATAGAGATAAAACCAGTGATCCATCTACAACTCCTTAAGTTGATAGTATATAAATGCTGATTTAGTAATCGAATAATTCCCTATGAGGTATCTATTTATGTCCAAACCTTTTCCAAACGCTTACACAATCAAATTTAAGTCGGGAATTTACAATAAATTGAATATTTGTCAAGAAAGATTTTACAAACAATGTGATTTTCTTCACAAAGTAAGATATTTGATATCTTATTCAACAGGTTCTTTTTAAGGGAACTTTTGAATAATTTGTAATGTTTATTTAGTAAGCTATGAGTTATTTAAATATATCCTGGTTTTAGCGCTTTTGCTTTCCTATGGCGTAGCGAAGGGTCAATTTGAGGTAAATGTCGAAACCGGATTTGTCTCCAGCGACTATGCAGATCAAAAAAACAGGCTCAACATTATATATATTCCGTCGATCTAATTGCTGTTTGGATCGAAAATGCGTTCTAATAGAATATCCTTCGGAATCGAGTTTTCTAATCAGCAATCTTCCAAGCTATGAGGATACCCCGGTTACAAGTATTTTGTTAAATCTCCTCATCAAGATCCATACTTCCATAAAATACCTTTCTACAGATATTAGCTGATATATTTTTATGAGCATAATTTCTTTTCAAAATATTATATTCTAATCCGTTTAAGATGTGATATTAAAATCAGGAGATAAAATGGATTTTGAATTAAATGATGACCATAAATCAGTGCAGGAACTCTGCCGTGATTTTGCCAAAAAATATATTTCACCAACTATTGCGGAAAACGACCGAGCCCAGAAATTTGATCCAACGATTTTTGAGAAAATGGCTGCCGCCGATATTCTTGGCCTCTGTATCCCGGAGAAATATGGCGGGGCCGGAATGGATTATATCTCACTCGGTCTGGCCTGCGAAGAGCTGGAATATGCTGACGCTTCCGCGCGGGTAGTTCTATCGGTTCATATCGGTTTGAATTCACTGACTTTGTTATCCTGCGGCAATGAGTTCCACAAAGAAAAATATCTGACACCTCAGGCAAAAGGGGAGAAAATAGCAACATTTGGCTTGACCGAACCGAATGCCGGTTCCGATGTTGTCGGCTTACTAACCACGGCCGTCAAGAAAGGAGACAGGTACATTTTAAACGGCGAAAAGATGTGGATATCACTTGCCGATGTTGCCGACAATTTTTTGATTTTTGCCTGGACCGATGTCGACAAAAAGAAAAACCGCGATCATACCGGTCTGTCCTGCTTTATTGTTGAGCGAAATTTCGATGGAATTACGACCGGATCGATTCACGGCAAGCTTGGCGTTCGCGCCGGGAATACAGGATGGATATCAATGCAGGATGTTGAGGTTCCTGCGGAAAATCTACTTGGAAAAGAGGGCTGGGGATTTGGAATTGCGATGTTCTGTCTTGAACAGGGTCGATACACTGTTGCCGCCGGGTCGACCGGACTTATCAAGGCTTGCCTTAATGCCTGTCTTGATTATTCCAAAACGCGAAAGACTTTCCAAAAGCCGATTGGGGAACATCAATTGGTCAAACAGATGATAGCTAATATGTCAGCCGGGTATCAATATTCACGATTATTATGGCTAAAATCGGGCTGGGAGCGAAATCAGGGAATCCGTGCCACTCGTTCAACATCGCTGGCCAAATGGATTGCCTGTCGCGAGGCGGAAAAAGCCGGGGCCGATGCGGTTCAGGTTCATGGAGCTTACGGTTTTTCCGACGAATACCCGGTCGAACGGTTTTACCGCAACAGCAAGGGCGCCTCTATCTATGAAGGTACACGCGAAGTGCATACTCTAATGCAGGCCGATTATGCGCTGGAATATCGCGAAGACAAACCCCGCCCATACAGCCTGCCCTCCTGGCCGTTTGCGGAGGATGTCTAATTTGTACTATTTATTTTCGGGTAAAAATATTATACCCTCTCCCGTTAACGGAAGGAATGTAATATGTCTGCAGAAATTGTGATAACTCTCTAAACTCCCGACTTGTGTCATAGCCAAGCGGCCACGGTTTCTTATCAAGGATTTGAATTATAAAGCGCGGTTTCACGGACGTCAGACTCTCTATAAATTTTTTCCGGAGAAATTGAGTATACGGCCTTGAAACATGATGATAAAAATGGAAATCGTATATAAATGGGGTGGCAATCTTAGCTTTTGAAATTAACATAGCGTGAACAGCCCCGCCTGTCCAGTCCAGCGGTTGGACCAAATCATTGAGACGAATATTTTTTTCGAGATATCCCGCAATTTCAACAGCCCGTCTGTTTTTTGTGATATCAGATTCATTATTAATAATATCGGGCATTACCAGGCTATATAATAAGTTATCCGATGGCCGAATACCGGGAATCAGCACCGCTACAAAAATAATAACCGGGTAAAATCTTTCAAATCCCGGTTTATTTTGAATCCTGATTAAACATAACGTACTTAATAAGACCAAAAAGTACAGCATAATCAGCCAGTGGTATGGCCAGAATTTCCCGGCAAATATCGGAAAGATACTGTAAACCAGGGCCATTCCCGCCAATAGAAAAACCCGCCGCTTTTGGCTTGCGGTAAGTCTGGAAGATCGCAGAGCAATGTAGAATCCTATGGCCGAAGGTATCATCCAGAGTGTATTGTCACCAAAATTCAGGAAGCCTCTTATCAGGTACAATATTTTATCGGTTCCCCAAATCGTCTTGTGAGCTCCGGTCAGGTCTCCGTAAAGCGGCCAGTAATTGACTATTATATCAATAAAATCAGGCATAGCATCGACACTTAGCAAATATATCAAACTGCCCAGAATCGGTATAAGCAAACCGATCAAAGCGTATAAAATTCCTCTGATTTTAGTCGATAATTTTTGCCAACCCATCGAATCATTATTTTCTTTTTCATATAGCATATATACAATCATTATTGGAAAGCCGAGAGCAGCATGCGGCTTTACGATAGCCGCCAGTCCAAACATCAATCCGATAACGATATATTTGGGGAAAAGACCAAATTTACGCAATGATGAAACCAATAGAGCTATTGCTATCGGGAGAATAATTACAAATTCCCTTTGTAAACTTACTGTTGGGCCATGCGCCAGATAAACAATTCCAAATACAATTGAACTGAACCAGGCAATTCTTTTATTGAAATTATTCATCCAAAACCAGCTTACGATCAAAATTGCCATTAGATACAATATATCACCAATTCGAAACCCAATATCGCTGGTACCAAAAAGGGTTATAAAAATCGAATAAAAGAAATGGACACCGGGCATATTGAAATCAAATATTTCAGCATACGGTACCAGGTCAAAGTTTTTTATTAGAAATGATATATATAGCATAATAGGCGAATCCAGTATCATTCCCCATTGAAATGAAAAAATTATCATCGCCAGGAAGTAAATCATTAAAAGTGCAAATAACACTCCGATAATTTTATCAGTTATATTTGACGGGGCTTCATTATTGTCGTCAAGAAATTTTAGAAAATTCCAAATCATTTTTAAAAGCAACTTCTTTATGAGTATTTCTGAAGCAATTTAATGTAAAATGATTATTAATGTCAATAAAAAGGGGAGAAGTCGGTCTGCCCGCTTATTTTCAACGGATTCGCCGGAGTGGGTCAACATTCTATCCCGATCTAATTAAATTGTTAATTGCCGGCCCTCTATAAAAGCGACAAAATCTGAACAGAAATAGAATAACGCTTTTTTTAAAAAATATTAAACCAGGTAAATTATAATTATTTTTTGACGACAACAGAAAGGGTTGCTTTATCGTATTATATTATAGTGACTTACGACTAATCGGCCGGAGGCCAAAAAAGTATGGAAAATATAAAATAATTAAAAATAATTGAAATAATAGCTTGACAGTGTTAAACTTGTAGCGTATACTCAATGGCTACCTGTGATATGCGAATATTGCAAGTGAGCATTTTTTTAGCTTTGCTCTTTGAAAACTTAATAGTAAGTGCCGCAGGATTGACTATTCTGCGGATAGTGTGGGGTCTAACAAATTGTGTTTTCACAGTTTTTTAGATCTTTTGAAATTCGAATAACAGACGTTCCTAATGAGGAATATCTATTCTCTGTTTTATTAAGCATTTATAAGCTTAAAATATTACGGAGAGTTTGATCTTGGCTCAGAACGAACGCTGGCGGCGTGCCTAATACATGCAAGTCGAACGAGAAAGTCTGGCTTCGGCCGGGCGAGTAAAGTGGCGAACGGGTGAGTAACACGTGGGCAATCTGCCCTTAAGTTTGGAATAAGCCTTCGAAAGGAGGTCTAATACCGAATAATATCTTTAGATGGCATCTTCTAAAGATCAAAGGCGGGGTAACCTGTCGCTTGAGGATGAGCCCGCGCTCCATTAGCTTGTTGGTGGGGTAAAGGCCTACCAAGGCTGTGATGGATAGCCGGCCTGAGAGGGCGAACGGCCACACTGGGATTGAGATACGGCCCAGACTCCTATGGGAGGCAGCAGTAGGGAATATTGCGCAATGGACGAAAGTCTGACGCAGCAACGCCGCGTGGATGATGAAGCATTTCGGTGCGTAAAATCCTGTCAGTGGGGACGAACCGGCCAGAGAGTAACTGCTCTGGCTCTGACGGTACCCGCAGAGGAAGTTCCGGCTAACTCCGTGCCAGCAGCCGCGGTAATACGGGGGGAACAAGCGTTGTTCGGATTTACTGGGCGTAAAGGGCGTGTAGGCGGATTACCAAGTCAGAGGTGAAAACCGCAGGCTTAACCTGCGGCCTGCCTTTGAAACTGTTAATCTTGAGTACGGGAGAGGAAAGCGGAATTCCAGGTGTAGCGGTGACATGCGTAGATATCTGGAAGAACATCGGTGGCGAAGGCGGCTTTCTGGACCGATACTGACGCTGAGGCGCGAAAGCCAGGGGAGCAAACAGGATTAGATACCCTGGTAGTCCTGGCTGTAAACGATGGGTACTAGGTGTTGGGGGTATCGACCCCCCCAGTGCCGCAGCTAACGCATTAAGTACCCCGCCTGGGGAGTACGATCGCAAGGTTGAAACTCAAAAGAATTGACGGGGCCCCGCACAAGCGGTGGAGTATGTGGTTTAATTCGAGGCAACGCGAAGAACCTTACCTGGGCTTGACATGCTTGGGATCGTCGGTGAAAGCCGGCTTCCCCTTCGGGGGCCCTTGCACAGGTGCTGCATGGCTGTCGTCAGCTCGTGCCGTGAGGTGTTGGGTTAAGTCCCGCAACGAGCGCAACCCTCGTCCTTAGTTGCCATCAGGTTATGCTGGGAACTCTAAGGATACTGCCGGTGACAAACCGGAGGAAGGTGGGGATGACGTCAAGTCCTCATGGCCCTTACATCCAGGGCTACACACGTACTACAATGGCCGGTACAGAAGGTCGCAAGACCGCGAGG
>CBFCZE010000017.1:0-32015 GCA_965602655.1 uncultured bacterium | reverse complement strand
ACCTCTGCAGACAAGAATAAAAGACATAATAAAAGCTATAAAAAATGTGATTATATAGGCAATCCTGATATTAATAAATTTAACTGTCGTTTCTGCTGTTTTTTCCGGCATACAATACCTGCCTTTATCGCTATATATAATAAGGTTCCTAAAGGTAGAATTTCTACTTAATTTTTATGACGTAATTATATTTTTTTTGTCAATTATAATTTTTTCATAAAAAATAACTGTTCTGTCGGAAATAAATTTGGTCTTTCATATATAGCTCGTAATTGACTTTAACATTAGTTTAATATAACTTCCTTGTTATTATGGAGATAGAAAATTATTCAACGGCGGCGCAAGTTTGGGCGCTTCGGCATTTTGGCAGAGTCGGCCCGCGAACTTTCCGAACGCTTATGGTTAGATTTGGCAATCTTAAGAATATTTTCAGGGCCGAAATGGATGAATTGCTGGGTATTGACGGACTTGGCATAAAACGTTCCGAAAGAATTTATGATTGCGAGCAGACACTCGATGATGCCGAGGAATTTATTAATTCGATGAGGGAAAGAGAAATAAGGTGCTGCATCCAGTTCGACGATGATTATCCGCAACTGTTTAATGAATTAAATGATCCGCCTCCGATATTTTTTGCCCGAGGAAATTTACCCGAAAAGGATGAAAAAACGGTAGCAGTTGTCGGTTCGCATAAAGCTACCAACGAAGGTATCAGTTATGCCGTCGAACTGGCGGGCCGGCTAACGAAAAAATCAGTGTCGATTATTTCGGGTCTGGCCCGTGGAATTGATGCCTCGGCACATATCGGTGCCATTCGGGCGGGAGGCAAAAGTTATGCGGTTTTGGGTTCGGGATTTGATTATATTTACCCGGAAGAAAATCGTCCTCTGGCCATTGAACTGGTTGAAAAAGGCGGCTTGATATCAGAATATGCCCCCGACACCAAAAGCAGTCCCGGTTTGAATATGACCCGGAATCGGCTGACCGTCGGTTTATCCAATGCCGTTGTTATCGGTGAGATTTTTGGAGATTCATCCGGTACGCTCGATTCAGCCAAATGCTGTTTTCAACTGGGTAAATTGATGTTTGTCCTTATTGATGGGTGCGACCTGCCCGGCAAGGATAACAAGGGTGTTGAGAAGGTTATAGAGATGGGAGCCATCCCGATAACCCTTGATGATGCAACCGAAATAATCACCAAATCTTTGATTTAGGTTTTCCTATGGAAACTCCGGACAGTTATTTAACTATCAAAAATAGCGCCGAGACTGAAATGAAAATCAAAGGTTCCAAATTTATCGGGCGAGTCTTTTCGTGCGAATCCGAGGTCGAGGCGATTTCAATTCTTGAAAATATCCGCAAAAAATATTACGACGCCACCCACCACTGTTTTGCCTATCGAGTTGGTTTGGGCAATGATTTAATTTTTCGCTACTCCGACGATGGCGAACCGTCAGGAACCGCCGGACGACCCATTTATGACCGCCTTGAGGGGAAGAATCTGACCAATTTGATTTTAATTGTCACTCGCTATTTCGGCGGTACCAAACTTGGGACTGGCGGTTTGACCCATGCCTATTCCGATGCGGCGCAACAGGTTTTGGAAGAGGCCGGGGTTGTGGAAAATTTTATCACGGAGCAGATACCGATGGTTCTACAGTTTGCAGATTATAGTCCGGTCAAAAGGGTCATTTTTCAGATTGGAGGAAAAATTGTTGAATCGGATTTTTCTGATATTGTCAAATTAACCGTCGAGATTCGCCTTTCGCTGGCGCAAAAACTAAAAAGTGGTCTAATCGACTTAACCTCGGGGAGAATAGAAATTGGCTAAAGTCTTTGATTGTCTCGGTCTCGGTATCGCCCTGGTTGATATTTTGATGCAGCTCAAAGATTATCCCCGGGCCGGAGGCAAGGCCGATGCGGAAAGAACTACTATTCAGGGCGGTGGACCGATTCCGACAGCGATGGTGACTTTATCGAGACTGGGGAAGAAACCGACACTTCTGGCGGCGGTTGGCGACGATATCTTTGGAAAATTCGCCGTTGCCGAATTAAAAAAAGATAAGGTTGATACATCGCTTATTGTTGTCAAAAAGAATCCGTCGGCTTTTGCGGTTGGATGGGTGGAAAAAAAGAGCGGGCGGCGCAGTATTGTCCTTGACTTGAACATTTCAATTAATCCGGGTGATATTAAACTGAGTAATCTGCCTAATGTACGGGCGGTACATCTTGATGGTCGTTATATGCCGGCCTGCCTGAAACTGGCTCGCTGGGCAAGAAGAAAAAATATTCCGGTGATTTTGGATGTCGGCTCGATTCGTAACGATGTCAGCGATCTCTTCCCTCTTGTGAATCACCTAATCTGTTCCGAAGATTATGCTTTCCCGCATACGAAAACAAAAAATATTAAAGCGGCGATAAAAAAATTACAAAAAGAATGTTTCGGAACAATAGTAGTAACATCGGGGACAAAAGGTTCGATCGGATTTGACAAAGAGTCAGGATTTGTAAGACAAAGAGCCTATAAGGTTAAAGCAGTTGATGTTACCGGGGCCGGCGATGTGTACCATGGTGGATATATTTTTGGATTTCTGAACGGTTGGGAGTTAAAAAAACGGATGGAGCTTGGTTCGGCCGCGGCGGCGATAAAATGCACCAAACCGGGCGGACGGACGGCTATACCAACATTTAATCAGGTAAAAAGATTTTTTAAATCGGGGACACCGGAATATGCTTGAGTTTTTTGTTTGGCTGGGCGCGATAGATCAAACGCTTTTCTTTTTTATTAATCAAACAATCGCAAATCCGGTTACAGATATTTTGATGCCGTTTGTTACCAATGATATGAACCTACGAATATTTTACGCAACCTGTCTGTTTGTAATATTGTGGAAAGGTGATACAAAACTTAGGCTGGCGGTGATTTTTTCGCTTGTAACGGTGGCGATTTGCGACCAGGCGGTCAGTACTTTTCTGAAACCGATGTTGGATCGTCCGCGACCATGTCATGAGCTTGAAGTGCATCTTTTGGTTGGATGCGGCGGCGGGCTCTCGATGCCGTCATCGCATGCCGCCAATCTTTTCGGACAGGCATTTTTTTTCCGGAAAGTAGCACCGTTTACCGCAAAATATCTGATTCCGCTGGCGATTGTTGTCGCTTTATCGCGAGTGTTTGTCGGGGTGCATTATCCGGCCGATATTTTGGTCGGCTCGGCTATCGGAACATTGGCCGGTATCGGTGTTAGTTACGCATTTTTACGTTATTTACCGTGGATGCAAAATTTTATAAAATCAAAATGGGGCAAAAAGGATGTCACTTAATATTAAAATAATACAGGGTGATATAACCAAGGCCGATGTCGAAGCGATTGTCAATGCCGCTAATAATCATCTCTGGATGGGTTCCGGTGTGGCCGGGGCGATAAAAGCCGAAGGCGGGATTGAGATTGAAAAGGACGCCGTTGCCAAAGGTCCGATTAAAGTCGGCGGTGCAGTTGAGTCAACCGCAGGGAAATTACCATATAAGTACATCATTCATGCCGCCGGAATGGGCCAGGATCTGAAAACCGATGAAAAGATAGTTTATAAAACAACTGTTAATTCATTAATGCTGGCAGATAAGTTAAAATTGAAATCGATTGCTTTCCCGGCTATCGGCACCGGTGTCGGTGGATTGGCGCTTGATAAGTGCGCCGAAGTTATGTTAAAAGCAGTGTTTGATTTGAAAGAGAATTTTGCATCTTTGAAAACGATACAGTTTGTACTATTTGATAAATTGGGGTATGATGCTTTTATGAGTAAGTACAAGACGCATTCGTCAGGAGCGAATGGATTTTGATTTACCCTGGTTTTTCCGCGAATTTCAACTCGTTCGGTTTCATTCTTATACTGAACCAATCAGAGATAAACCGGGCGGAAAAGACAATACTATTAACTGTGAGCGGCTCACATAATTGCGGGGGATCGTCATCCTTGAATCCACCCGGTCGCAGTTCCTTGCACCGAAGTGATCCAAATTTATGCTCATAATTCTTTGCAAAATCAAAGCAGGCTTCGCTCATTTTCTCTTTTTCAAGATCCTCACGATGTGCCATCAATCCAATAAACATAATCGTGCCTTCAACTAATCCGCACTGGGCACCATATTTACCGGCACCGTTTAATCCCCAGCATGCGGTGTAAACCTGTTCGCCAATTTTTAATCCGAACAACTCTCCCAGGATTCTAAGTGTAGTTGGGCTACATGGGATATCATCGTCCCAATAGGCCTTTTTTACGCAATTGGCTACAAATTCATCAAGCGTCATTTTATCTCCATACCTTGGAAGTCCACAAATAATTTATTAGAATCTAAATAATTGCTATATTTTTTGTCTATTAAATTAAAATGTAGGTCGGCGTTCCGAGCGAAATGAAATGAAGCGAGCAACCCGACATATTAATAATATCTTTGTTGTGTCGGATTTTTCGTGCGACTTCGTCTTACTCAGAATCCGACCTACTGTCAATTCAAAAGACAATTTCCCCACTAAATCATCGTTATTTTTTATTCGCAACCATCTGTAGATGAAAAATTATAGTAAACAGAAATTACAATTTTACTACAATGTAGATACTGAAAGTCAAAAAATGACGGAACGAACCCAACTCGTTGTAATTATTTGGAGGTGATATAGTTACAAGGAATTTTCGGAAAATAAAACTAAATCGGCATTTCGACGAGGCGGTATTTTTTGTGGAGTTTGGCGCCCATATTGTCAGCCGCCCGGCACATAAGTTCGTTGGTTTCCAGTATCCAGGACAACTCCGCCCAACTGTAACCGCATTCGATACCCTGCAAATATGTTTCGACAAAAAAGATATTATCGATTCCCCGTTTCTGGAATTTTTTGATAACACCCATCGTCAGCATCCGCACACCGTCAATTTTATTTCTTACTTTGGTGTGCCACAGTAGTTTTAAAAGCCCGGTAGGGAAAAGACGTCCGTTTAGTTTAATAAGGGCCTGGTTTATATCCGGAACAGCCAGGCAAAAAGCGGCCGGTTCATCATAAACATAGGCGACAAAGGCCATCCGCGGGTCGACAATATCTTTGAGATGTTTGGCCGTGTAAAAAAATTCATCTTTCGGCATCGGCACAAAACCCCAGTTATGTTCCCAGGCCTGATTGTAAATTTGGTTTAAGAGAATTATCTCTTCATCAAATTTCGAAAAATCCAGACATCTAATCCTGATTCGGCTCCGAGCCTTTATTTTTTCAACGACACGCAGTTGCCGTTCGGATATCGGCGTTTCATGAGTAATTAAATAAGCATGCAGATCCATCACCTTTCTCAGGCCAAACTGCTCGGCTAATTTCGGAAGATAAGGAAAATTCCAGGGATTCATTATGGTCGGCGGCTTGTCAAAACCCTCGATTAAAAAGCCGATTTCATGATTGGTGGAGAAATTGGTCGGCCCCCGCATCTTTTCCATTCCCTCTTTTTTGAGGGTAATCATGGCTACTTTCAAAAGTTTCGAAGCGACTTCATAGTCGTCGATAACATCAAAAAATCCAAAGAAGCCGACTTTATCCATATGAAATTCATTATGCTGATAATTGACACAAGTGGCAATACGACCGGCTATCGTGCCGTCTTTTTCAGCCAGAAACAGTTTCGTTTTGGCTACTCTATAGAATGGATTTTTCTTTTTGTCAAAAAACTCTTTTCGCTCTGAGATAAGAGGCGGGACCCAGTTTGACTCATCCTTATAGAGCTCAAACGGAAACATTATAAAATTGTTAAGTTGTTTGCCGGATTCAACCTCGATGATTTTGACATTGTTTGACATCTTATAAAACTGTTATGAAATGATACCTATCTTTTTACCGATTTTTTCGAACACCTCCAGAACGCGATCAAGATGTTCATCGGTGTGGGTGGCCGTATATGATGTTCTTAAAAGAGCATGCCCCGGCTGTACAGCCGGAGATATGGCCGGATTTGTAAAAATACCGTTATCAAACAGTTCTTTCCAGAAGGCAAAGCAGTCCATATCCTCGCCAACCATTACCGGAACAATCGGCGTCTGGGTGGCGCCTATGTCAAACCCAAGGCGACGGAATTCGGTATGCATCTTACGAGCGTTTTTCCACAGATTTTGAATATGCTCCGGCTCGGTCTCGATAATATCCAGAACTTTCAGGACCGCTGCTGTTGATGATGGCGGCAACGATGCCGAAAAGATAAGTTCACGTGAATGGTGCTTGATATAATTAATGACTCTATTGTTGGCCGCAATAAATCCGCCGATAGAAGCAAAAGATTTTGAGAAGGTTCCCATCTGGATGTCTGTTTTATCAATTAAGTCATAATGTTCTGATGTTCCGCGACCGCCTTCACCCAGGACGCCGACGGCATGAGCATCATCAACCATTACCCTGGCGCCGTATTTGGCGGCGACCTTAACCAAATTGGGCAGATCGATAATATCGCCTTCCATCGAAAAGACGCCATCGACAACAATCAGAATACCGCCTTTAAAGCCGTTCTTTTCGAGATTTCCGAGGACCCTATCAAGGTCTTCCATATTATTATGCGCAAATTTATATGTTTTTCCATATGATAACCTGCATGCTTCGACAATTGAGGCGTGATCGCCGCGGTCAATAACAACCGCATCGTTTTTACCAACAATACAAGATATGGCTCCCAGGTTGGATTGAAAGCCGGTTGAAAATACCAATGCGGCCTCCCGTTTGGTAAATTTGGCCAGCCGTTCCTCCAGTTCAACATGAAGGTCCAGGGTTCCATTCAGATAACGCGAGCCGGTGCACCCGGAACCATACTTTCTGGCGGCTTCGGCGGCGGCTTCCTTGACCCGGGGATCATTGGTCATGCCCAGATAATTATTAGAGCCAATCATAATCATCTTTTTGCCTTTTATGGTAACTTCATTATCCGGCGCTGATGAGATTGGCTGAAAATATGGATATAACCCGGCCGCTTTAACGTCATCGGCTCTGGTAAAATTCAGACACTTTTCAAATAGGTCGGTTTTCAAATCAGTTGTATTTTCGGAGATGTTCAAATTGTTTATCCTTTCCATTAGTATAAAAAATAAAATTATGGAAATAGCGATATTATGTCAAGAAAAATGATACCTGTCCGGTTGTAATAAAGGGTTTGCTAAATTTAGGAGACAATTGTTTTAATTTAAAGATAGTCTATATCCTTGCAGAGGATTTTTTAATTTTTGCCGATATATAGATAAATATCGCTTTTGATAAGCGATAAGTAAAAAACGGGGGAATTGTTTTTGTATGACACAGGATCAAAAAAGCTCGGTAGTTTTTGGGATGCCCGGTGTGGTCGCTATGGCCAAGTTATCAGATCTGTCATTGCCTTCGGCCTTTATATCCGGTCGAATTATTCATGTGGTTTGTGAATCGATTCAGATGGTCAAGTCAGTATAGATATTAGCCCGGATTTCCCGGATAAATCTTTGTACCGAATTGAAATTTATTCAATAAATAGTCTATATAAGGATTTGATGGACAATTAAAGATGATTTTGACATATTAGGTGAAATGAAAGACGTAAATCGTGGATTTGGAACCTTTTTAAGGGAAATCTCGGTAAAAATATGGCAATATTTGCCGAATTAATAAAGATAGAATAACGGGGTTATCTTCTGATAGGAAGTCTTCGGCTTAAACAACACTCAGGAAATAAATAGCCTCAAATAAAGTAATTAAATCCTTTTAGGAGGAAAAGCCATGAAAACCAGAATCATTATCACGGGCTTACTTGCTGTTGCGCTTTGCTTCGGTTTTGGCGTTTCGGCGATCGGTGAAGATCTGGAAATCTCCGGTTTCTTTGATGTTGTCGGAAATTACCAGACATCGGCCGACGATAAGACCTCATTCGGTCTGGGTCAAGCCGAGCTGGACCTTGAAAACCAAATAGCCGACAATGTTGCTGCCTCGGTAGCGATCGCCTATAACAATACAACGGGCGGCTTTGAACTGGGAGAGGCGACACTTGAAATCAGTTTGTTTGAAGACGAAAACAACACCATAACTTCAGCTTCGGTTTCGGCCGGTCAGTTTGATATTCCATTTGGTATTGACTATAATGTCTATGCCTCGATTGACCGCAAGCTGGTGTCACCGCCGCTGGTGATTGACTTTACTCATGAAGGCTGGAACGATTTCGGTGTTCAGTTTAATATGAACTGGCAGTATGGAAATTTTGTCGCCTATGGGGTGAACGGTTTTGAATCATCCTATCTGATCAGCGATGCCGCTCATGCCCTGGCAATGAGTTTATCGATTGGTGATGAAGTCAACACCACTCCGGCTAATGCTTTTGGAACCAGAGTTGGCTTGACGCCTGTTTCCGATTTAGAGGTTGGCGGTTCGCTTGCTTTTGGTATTAATCAATCCAACAAAAGCGAAATGCTGATGTTTGGCGGCGACCTGCAGTATGCTATCGCTGATTTCTGCTTCAAGGGCGAGTATATTCAGCACTCGCTCAATCGTTCAATTGAAGAAGAAAAGAACAAAGGTTATTATTTCCAGGCCCTGTATAATATCAATCAGGTCTTCCTGACCGGCCGTTATGGCGCTTTCCAGCCGGACGGTGCCGATTGGGTTGACAGATATACTATTGGTGCCGGTTATGCAATAGCCGATGCTATTGAACTTCGTTTTGAAACAACCATCAACAAGGATAGTGATAACAATACAAACATTCTGCAGTTGGTTGGCGGATTCTAAAAAAATAAAGCCAATGCGTCTTTAACGACATGTGTATGTTTTTGTAATTGGCGCAGGTTTTTGAATTAAGGTCTGAATTCCCAACCGGGATTCAGACCTTTTTTATGTTTCCCAACACTTTCAGATTTCTCCAATGGCAATATTTTTTATCGAATTTATCGTTATACCTCCTCAAAATGAGAATAATAGACCGGAATTATTGTATATTAATAATATTAACCACTTGTATTACAGTGACATAGGCCATGTTAATTATTTCGAATTGGCTTGAGTTTCCTCAAAAAAGCCTGTATTGGGGGAACTATTTAATAAAAATCTGGTTTTGACTATTAATAGGTGAGTGGAGAAAGAATTTTATGAAAGTAATTGAGAAAGAAAAAGATCAGATTTTCAATGCCTTTGACCCGCTTCAGGGCAGGAAATTAGAAATAATGGATCCGAACGGTGAAATTATTAATGATAAATGGATGCCCGATATCTCCGATGACAAGATAGTTGAAGCCTACAAGAATATGTTGTATGCACGAATTGTCGATCTTAAGGCCGTTTCCTATCAGCGTCAGGGTCGGCTGTATACTTTACCATCCAATTTTGGACAGGAAGCGGCTGCCGTGGGCAGCGCGATGGCGATTAACAGAGATGACTGGCTGGTGCCGGCTTATCGCGAGCTTGGGGCCTGGCTGACTCATGGTCTTTCAGCGCAGGAATATTTTCTGTATGTCGGCGGCAGTGAAGAGGGTTGCCGCTTTCGCGATGATGTCAAAATGGCGCCTTTTTCGGTACCGATATCATCACAGTTAACGCATGCCGCCGGATTAGGTCACGCCATCAATTATAAAAACGGCAATGAAGTAGTTCTGACATATTTTGGCGATGGCGGTACATCTGAAGGTGATTTTCACGAAAGTATGAACTGGGCCTCAGTATTTGGTTGTCCGGTAATATTTTTCTGTAATAACAATGGATATGCAATATCGCTTCCAAGGCATAAACAGTCCAAAGTAGAAATGCTGGCCCAGAAAGCCATGGGTTATGGTATGCCGGGTATACAAGTTGACGGCAACGATTTCTTCGCGGTTTATAAGGCAACTTCCGAAGCGGCGGCGTTTGCTCGCAGCGGAAAGGGAGCGGTTATGATTGAAGCGGTTACATATCGTCGCGGCGCCCATACCACATCGGATGATCCCAAGCGGTACCGCTCCGATGAAGAGGAAAAAGAATGGGAAGGAAAAGATCCTCTCTTAAGATTTAGAGCTTACCTTGAAAAGCGGGGGTTATGGAACCAGGAAAAAGAAGATGAATTTTCTGATAAATCGAAAAAGGATATAGATAATCAGTTTGCCGAATATGAGGCCCGGGGCAATACGCCTTTGGAGGATATCTTCTCCTACATGTATAAGGATATGCCGGACGTACTCAAACATCAGATGATAGAACTTCAGAGTTTTCAGAGCCGGAGGGAGGATCAATAATGGCAGTAATGAATCTTGTCCAGGCAGTAAACTCAGCTATCGATGAAAAACTGGCCGACGATGAAAATGTTCTGGTTTTTGGCCAAGATGTTGGCCGTAATGGCGGAGTTTTCCGTGCGACCGATGGTCTTCAGGATAAATATGGCGAAAAGCGTGTTTTTGATACGCCGCTGGCGGAATCATCGATAGTCGGAGCCGGAGTTGGTATGGCAATGGAAGGGCTCAGGCCGATCTGTGAGATTCAGTTTTCCGGTTTTATTTATCCGGCATTTAATCAGATTATCTCTCATGTTTCCCGGATGAGGTATCGTTCCCGCGGAACGCGAACGGCTCCGATGGTTATTCGAGCTCCGTATGGCGGCGGTATCAGAGCTCTGGAATCGCATAGTGAAAGCGCCGAAGCTATTTATGGTCATATTCCCGGGTTAAAGGTGGTCATTCCATCGACTCCGTATGATGCCAAGGGATTGTTAATCAGTTCCATTGAGGATGATGATCCGGTACTGTTTTTGGAACCCAAAAAAATATATCGGGCTATCAAACAGGATGTGCCGGAAAAGTTGTATCGTATAAAAATTGGTAAGGCTTCTGTTTTGCAGAAGGGCGAGCAGCTTACGCTTATCGCTTATGGGGCTATGATTAAACCGTGTCAGCAGGCGATACAGATGGCCAAAAAGGAAGGTTATTCGATTGAGTTAATTGATTTGAGAACTATTTTTCCTTTAGATAAAGAAACCGTTATAGCATCGGTGAAGAAAACCGGCCGAATGGTGACGGTCCATGAGGCGCCCAGGAGTTTTGGCGTTGGGGCCGAACTGATGGCTCTGGCCAACGAAGATGCCTTTTTATATCTGGAAGCGCCCCCGGCGCGCGTGACCGGCGCTGATACAATTGTTCCTCTGCCGAAAGGTGAGGATCTGTATTTACCCGATGCTGAGCGGATATTCGATACAATTAAGAAGACAATAAAATTTTAGGGAAGACTATGCTGTATATTTTCAAATTCCCCGATATCGGGGAGGGTGTCACCGAAGGCAAAATTCTTGAGTGGTTTGTTAAGAAGGGGCAGGAGATTCAGGAGGGTGATCCGGTTGTAAAAATGGAAACGGACAAAGTAGTGGCCGATATCCCCAGTCCCCGAACCGGTGTCATCAAAAATATCTTTGGCAAAGTCGGTGATACAATTAATGTCGACGACGCCTTGGTGGAAATTGAAATTGCGGGTGGTGAAATGGATTCAAAAGAAAAAGAAGTGCCCGTTGAAGAAGAGGGCTATGGTGTTATCGGCCATATCGAGGATGCAACGACTGATGCCTTTTTGCCATCGACCGGTGAAGGTTTGGAGGACGATACAGATAAGGTCGTTATAACCAAAAGAGTCAAAACTCTGGCCACACCGGTGGCTCGTAAAATGGCAAAAGATTTTGGTTTGGATATCAACGAAATAACCGGGAGCGGTCCGGCCGGTCGGGTAATGAAGATCGACATTCAAAGAGCCTTTGATCAAAAACAGGGCATTGCTTCCTCAATAGTTACGCCGACCGCCAAAAGTCCGATAGTGGCTCCAAAAACATCAATACCTTCAGGCGGTAAAACCGAGGAACTCAGTCAGATGCGCAAGACGATAGCGGCGCGGATGGTGGAATCGAAATTTACAGCGCCCCATGCCACCTCATTTGAAGAGGTGGAAATTTCTAAACTGATTGAAATAAGAGAAGACATAAAAGAACGATTTTCCAGCGATGGAATAAAGATCACATATATGCCGTTTATTTTGAAGGCAACCGCACTGGCCTTGAAAAATCATCCAAAGCTGAATTGCCGTCTCGATATGAAAAATAATCGAGTGATTTACAATGATGAGTACAATATTGGTATAGCCATAGATACGCCCGAGGGATTAATCGTTCCGGTTATAAATAATGCCGACACCAAAAGTATTGTCGAACTGGCCACGGAATTAAAGGATAAATCAGATAGAGCCCGTGATAGAAAACTGACTCTGGATGAACTTCGCGGCAATACTTTTTCGGTTACCAATTATGGTTCAGTTGCCGGTATCTATGGTGCGCCGATTATAAATTATCCCGATGTGGCCATTCTTGGTATTGGCCGTATACATCAAAAACCGATTGTCAAAGACGATCAAATAGTACCGGGGAATATTCTACCACTGTCGCTGGCCGTGGATCATCGCATCGTTGACGGCGCCGATGCCGCCCGTTTTCTAAAAGAACTGATGGAATATCTTGCTGAGCCGGTGAGCATGCTGCTATTATAGGAGGAAATATGAGGGAGTATGATTTAATTATAATTGGGTCCGGCCCGGCCGGGTATGTCGCCGCAATTCGTGCCGGACAGTTGAATCTGAAAACCGCCATAATCGAAAAAGAAAAGTTGGGCGGGATGTGTCTCAACTGGGGCTGCATTCCTTCCAAGACCCTTATGGAAAGCGCCAAACTTTTTAACAAGGTGAAAAATTCAAAGGAGTACGGAATTGATGGCGCCGACGAATGCAATATTTCTTTTAATTGGAAAAAAGCTATCACGCGCAAGAATCGGATCGTGGCCAAACTTGTTAAGGGTGTGGAATACCTGGTTAAAAAGAACAAAGTCGAAATTATTCCGGGTGAAGCGAAAATTGTCGATAGGGATTTAATTTCAGTTGATGATCTTGAGTATCGAGCCAAAAATATTCTTATTGCGACCGGTTCTCGCCCTGAAACCGATAGTCTGCAACATCTTGATTCATCCCGGGTATTACAGATAGATCAATTTTACAAAAATAAAGAGATCGGAGAGAAATTTATAATTTTTGGTTCATCGGCCTATGCTTGTGAAACCGCTTTTATGCTAAGGTATCTGAATAAAAAAGTCACGATGGTGTCGCCCGAGAAGCAATTGATGTCATTTTTGGATTCGGAACTGTCCAAATTCGTTACCGATAAATTTAACAAAATAGGAATTACGCTTTTGATGGAGCAGTCGATAACAAAGCCGGGTGTTGATGGCGTTTTTGTCGGCGAGAATTTTATTGAGGCTGATACAATAATAAACTGTTCTAACAGAAAAGCGATAATACCGGAGATGGCAAATTTAGATATAGCTTTGGATAATGGTTTCGTTGCCGTTGATGAATATATGCAAACCGACGTTCCCGGAGTTTATGCCGCCGGTGATATCACCGGGCAGATAACGGCTCATGCCGGGTCGGCCCAGGGAATTACGGCTGTTAATCATATAGCCGGTATCAAAGAACCGATAGATTATGACAAAATTCCTATGAATATATATCTGTCGCCGGAAATTGCATCGGTGGGATTAACCGAGGAACAGATAAAGGATAGCGGTTTGGAGTTTGGGGTTGGCAAATTTACACTGATGGCCAACGCCAAAGCAATGGCTGAGGGCGCTACCGAAGGTTTTGTTAAGGTTATTGCTGAGAAAAAGTACGGCGAAGTGCTGGGGGTGCATATTGTCGCTCCCAATGCCACCGATATGATATCCGAAGCGGTCGCAATAATGCAGCTTGAGGGAACACTTGAGGATGTTGGCCGGGTGGTGCATGCGCATCCGACCGTTAGTGAAGCGATGATCGAAGCGTCGCTGGTGGCTCTGGGCCAGCCGCGGCATATTTGAACACAACAACTGGATTGCCAAGTAATGATTAGATTTGAAAATTACAATCTTCCCGATTCCAAGCTTTTGAATAGAAATAGTAAAGATTCGGCAATTATAACCTGGGTCCCGGACCGATCCATGGCGGTCATAGGGTACGGCTCCAAGCCTGAAGATGAATTGAATCTGGATGTTATAGAAAAAAAGGGTGTACCGGTTTATAAAAGACCAAGCGGCGGTTGCTCGGTGATTTTGACGCCTAAAATGCTGGCCGTTTCATTCGCCGTTTATTCGGCGAAACAATTAAAATCAAAAAGATATTTGGACTATTTTAATAATATTTTGCTTAAGGCTTTACAAAATTTGAATATTCGGGATCTGCACCTGGCCGGTATATCTGATATTGCTATAAAAAATAAAAAAATTATCGGTTCGGCGCTATATCGTAATGCGCAAATGGTTTTTTATCATGCCGTACTTAACATCTCCGAAAAACCGACAACGATTGAAAATTATCTGGCAGCGCCTCCGCGTATGCCCGATTACAGGCAGGGACGATCGCATTCCGAGTTTGTAACATCTCTGGCCGACAGCGGTTGGGACCTGGAGCCCGAGGCTGTCAAAAGGTCTATTGAAGACGAGTGGAATAGTGCCCCGGCAGCTTTTTTGTAAGTATAGTATTGTTAAACCTTCGTCCATATTCTTTATTACTGCACTTATAACAGATCATTTTACTTTGTGAATAATTGTTTTGTTTTGTCTTGACAAATATTTTTTGGTTTAGTATCTTGATTCAATTGAGCCGTAACATCGTCGATAAACATGTCCGATTCACACTGGAATTGCGACGAGGGTTGACAACAGTTCATTACAATTGAATAAAAAGTCTCTTAATGCAGTAATGTGTCAACAGAGATTTGTGTTGCTAAGTAATATCTTTGATTAAATTAAGAGAGAGCCTATGGATGTAAGTGCTAAGCCAATTCTTGTAATCGGTGGGGGAATTGCAGGAATGACGGCGGCGGCAGAAGCTGCCGAAGTCGGCTATCGAGTCATCTTGGTGGAAAAGGAGGCTTATCTGGGCGGGCGTATCGTGCGCATGCACCGCTATTTCCCGAAAATGTGTCCACCTACCTGTGGGTTCGAAATCAATATCCGCAGGATAAGACAAAACTCAAGAATAGCCATTTATACGCAGGCCACAGTCGAAAAAATTACCGGAAGTGCCGGTAGTTTTGTGGTAAAAGTGAAAATTCGTCCCAAATATGTTACCGGTCAGCATCCTCTGGATGAATCTATGGCCGAGCAGCTGACTTCCCAGAAAGACAATGACTTCAATTATGGAATGGATAAAACCAAAGCGCTGTATCAGCCTCATGATATGGCCTACCCCGCCGGTTATGTTCTCGATCGAGACGCTCTGTCAGATACCGATGCCGAAACTCTTGTGAAAGTCTGTCCCGAAGGTGCTATTGATCTGGATATGAAAGAGGAGGAAATTGAACTCAAAGTCGGCGCCATAATTATCGCCACCGGATGGCGGCCGTATGACGCCAACAAGCTTGATAATTTGGGATACGGACAATTTCCCAATGTGATTACCAATGTGATGATGGAAAGAATGGCGGCTATGACCGGTCCGACCGGAGGTGAGATAATTCGGCCGTCCGATGGTAAAAAGGCGGAAAATGTTGCCTTCGTACAATGTGCCGGATCAAGGGATGAAAATCATCTGCCCTACTGCTCGGCGGTATGCTGCATGGCCTCGCTGAAGCAGATCAGGTATCTGCGAGAAAAAAATGAGAATGCCATTGCCACTGTTTTTTATATCGATATTCGCACTATTGGCCGCGAGGAAAAATTCTATTATGATACGCTTGAGGATGAAAAGGTATCATTTATCAAAGGTAAGGTGGCCAAAATTAACGAGGATTCCGCGAGCGGCGATCTGGTTCTGGATGTTGAGGACACCTTAAACCGCGAAACTCTTCATAATAAGTTTGATATGGTGGTTCTTGCCACAGGTATGGTGCCAAATACGGCCGATCTAAAGATCCCATTCGAATTGAAGTATGATCAGTACAGCTTTATTGACAGATCTGCGAATATAGAGGGGATATATGCAGCCGGATGCGCCAAAAGTCCTTGCGATGTCTCCCGAACGACTAAAGAGGCAACGGCGGCAGCTCTTAAAGCGATTCAGTGTCTGGGGGGAGGTGATTGATTTATGGAAGATAAAATAGGTGTTTTTATTTGTACCGGTTATGGAATTGCCGAAGCTCTGAATATTGAAGCGTTGACCAAAGTTGCCAATGAGGAATACCATGTACCATTTTGTAAAACAATCACTTCCTGTGAAAAACCTGATATCCATTCAGTCATCGATGATATAAATAACGAAGGTCTGAATAAGGTTGTTATTGCCGGAGCTACTCACCGATACTATGCCAAGAACAGTTTCCCTGACGGGGTGATTGTGGAACATGTACCGTTGCGGGAACAAGTAGTCTGGTGTCAGCCTCCAAATGAAGAGGATACCCAGATGATGGCGGAGGATTATCTCCGCATGTATATCGCCAAAGTGCAAAAGATGAGTGTTCCGGAGCCGTTTCAGAATGAAGAGGAAATTAATAAAACTGTTATGGTTGTCGGTGGCGGTATTACCGGTATGACGGCGGCGTTGGAAACGGCCAGAGCGGGGTATAATGTCAAATTGGTGGAAAAAACAGATACACTGGGTGGTTGGCTGGGCAAACAATATAAATCAATCCCGACAAAACCGCCGTATCGGGAATTAGAAGATACAAATATTGATTCGCTTATAGACGAAATTGAAGGCAGCTCCAGAATAACAGTTTATAAATCTGCATCAACGAGTAATATTACCGGTGCGCCGGGACTGTTTGACGTTACCTTAACTTCGGTTTCCAATGGTGATACGTTAGATACCTTTCGAGTAGGTTCCATAATCCAGGCAACGGGATGGAAACCGGTTGAGCCAAGAGACAGTCTACCATACGGCAAAGTTGAAGATGTCATAAGAAATGTGGAGCTGGAAGAAATTGTTAAGACTAATGGTCGGATTACCCGACCCTCTGACGGTAAGGAAGTAAAAAGTATTGCCTTTATACAATGCGGCGGTTCACCTGATAAGAAGCATCATTCCTATTGTTCATCAATTTGCTGTCTTACATCGTTGAAGCAGGCGTTATATCTTCGCGAGCAGGATGATGGAGCCAAGGCGTTTATTTTCTATGAATTTTTAAGGACACCGGGGCATTATGAAGATTTTTATCGAAGAGCCCAGGAAGATCCGGGTGTTTTCCTGACTCGCGGCAATGTGGCCGATGTTACCCGCAGAGATGACGGGAAACTTATCGTTACCGCCAAAAACACGATGCCCGGAGAAAATATCCAAGTGGAGGTTGATCTGGTTGTCCTTGCGGCCGGAATGGTTCCAAATTCAGCCGATGGTGAAGCCATTCGCGCTTTTGAAGATGCCAAAATCGCCGCGGAAAAAGGAGATACCGAGACCCAGCGGGAAACCGCGGCAAAAAAGGCTGATGAACTAAAACATCATGAGGGTACAGAGATACTCAATCTCAATTATCGTCAGGGGCCCGATCTTCCGATTCTACAGTATGGTTTTCCTGATTCGCATTTTATCTGTTTTCCGTATGAAAGCAGGCGGACAGGAATTTATCCGGCTGGAAGCGTTCGCCAGCCGATGGACGGACTCGGCAGCAGAGAGGATGGGACCGGAGCGGCCTTGAAAGCGATTCAATGTGTTGAGATGACCTCACGGGGTGAAGCGGTTCATCCCCGATCCGGAGATAAATCGTATCCCGATTTCTTTTTGCAGAGATGTACCCAGTGTAAACGATGTACCGAGGAATGTCCTTTTGGGGTACTTAATGAAGATGAAAAAGGGACCCCCCTTCTTCAGACGACACGCTGCCGACGGTGCGGCATTTGTCTTGGTGCCTGCCCTGAACGGATAGTCTCATTTAAGGATTATTCGGTGGAAATTATTATATCGATGATTAAGGCGGTTGAGGTGCCGGAGGAGTTCGAGGAAAAACCAAGAATATTGGCGTTGCTCTGTGAAAACGATGCCTTCCCGGCTATGGACTTGATGGGGCAGCATCGTCTGCAGTACAATCCGTTTGTGCGTGTAATCCCGGTCAGATGTTTGGGTTCGGTAAATGTGGTCTGGATATCAGAGGCAATTTCGGCCGGATATGACGGGATATTGCTGATTGGATGTAAATATGGCGATGATTATCAGTGTCATTTTTGCAAGGGAAGTGAGTTGGCGGCGTCCCGCGAAGAAAATATCAGGGAGAAACTGGAGCAGATGGCGCTGGAAAATGAAAGAGTAGAGTTGCATCAGCTTCAGATATCTGATTATAAGCAATTACAGGAGATCTTTGAAAACTTCTCTGAAGTGATAGAAAAGTACGGCATGAATCCATTTAAAGGAATGTAGAATAGTTTATTAAAGAAAATAGAGGAAAATATATATTCCGGGATCTGCTGAAGGAAAACAGCGATGGATGCTAATGAAAAGACTGTGCGGAAACAACAAGAGACTGCAGTGCAGGAAAATCTGAGGACTTCATCCTTGTCCGAGAATGGTGATTCGATTGTAATCAAGTCCGATCTGGATTTTATAGAGTCTTTGCGCAGTCGATGCGGCGATTTTTTCTTGAAATGTATGCAATGCGGTACCTGCTCGGCAACCTGCACGATAGCACCGGACTCGGCGCCGTTTCCGGGTAAGGAGATGGCCTGGGCTTCCTGGGGATTAAGAGATCGGCTCCTGAAAGATCCGGATGTCTGGCTCTGCTATCAGTGTAATGACTGCTCGACACGGTGTCCTCGTAGTGCCCGCCCCGGCGATCTACTTGCCGCGGTCCGGCAGGAAAGCATTGTCAAACATGCTTTTCCTTCCTTTTTAAGCCGATGGGTTAACGAACCGCAGTCCATACCGCTTTTGCTGTGCATTCCCATTATTTTACTTAGCCTGGCGCTTATTCTGCGCGAACCCATTGAAAAAGCTCTTGGTATTACCAAGCCGGTCGGTGATAAGATACTGTATTCTTATTCCAGTATATTTCCTCATTGGCTTTTGAATAGTTTCTTCCTGTTTTTTACAGTCCTGGTTATTATTGCCGTGATTGTCGGAGTAACTCGTTTCTGGAGAAGTATGAAAGCCTCCGATAGTACAGGCAAAAATATCACCCCGGTCAAAGGTTTGATGCCGAGTATATTCTCAGCCGTCAAAAATATTATCACCCATGAAAATTTCTCAAAATGCACTGCCGAGCGGACACGGTTTTTTTCGCATATATCTATTTTCTTTGGTTTTATCGCTTTGTCCTGTGTAACCCTCTGGATTATAACATTGGGGATTAATCCGCTGATAAGCGGAAACTTTGTTTATCCTTTTGGTTTCTGGAGTCCATGGAAAATACTTGCCAACCTGGGTGGTCTGGCGCTGCTTGGCGGAATTGGGTTAATAATTCGGGACCGTATGCGACACGACGAGCAAGCCGGAGCCGGTAATTACTATGATTGGGCCTTTCTGACGACGATTTTTATTGTAGTTGCTACCGGTTTCTTTACGGAAATATTGCATTATGTGAGATTGGAACCGCATCGGCATATTGTTTACTTTGTTCATCTTGTATTTGTTTTTACACTGATTATATATATGCCTTATTCAAAATTCGCTCATATTATTTATCGAACCGTGGCCATGGTTTATGCCGAGTATACCGGACGAAGCGGTGAACCTTCTTTAAAGGAGGGGGAAAATAAATGAATTTGAATATTGGAAATAATAAAACAATTATTTTTGCCGCCATTCCGATTTTAATTATTCTTATTCTTATTCTGTACGGAGTTATATCTCAAGTAGTCGCCCTTGGAACCAAACCGCCGCAAGTCGATTTGGAGCGGCCCGATGCGAAGTATGATAAATGTGTCAAAGATACCGAATATATGCGCTTCCATCATTGGGAGCTTTTAAGAGGAATAAGGGAAGATGTTGTCCGGTACGGTAAGCGAGGAGAGATAGAATTCAATAAATGCAAAGAATGCCATACGAGTCGCGAAAAATTCTGCAACCAGTGTCATAATGCAGTGAATATGACACCTGATTGTTACGGATGCCATAATTACCAATAGCGGGATTGAATTCGCTGGATAGAAAAAACCGAAAAGATAAATGAAATGGATAGAAGAGATTTTATAAAAACTGCCGGCGGTCTAATACTTACCGTTGGTTCCGGGACCTACGCTTTCCGCATTTTATCCGCCACCGGTGTCGGTTTAAGCGGTACCGATAGCCCCCTGATAGGAAAGAAATGGGGTATGGTGATTGATCTCAACAAGTGCCGTTCCGATTGCACCGCCTGTCTGGATGCCTGTCGGACCGAAAACAACGTATCTTTCCATGACGATAAACGCTGGGATATACACTGGATAAGGAAAGTCAAACTTGAGGGTGAAATCGGCCACACAACAATTGAGAAATCGATTCCGCTTCTTTGCAATCATTGCGATAATCCGCCCTGCGCGCAGGTTTGCCCGGTGCAGGCCACATACAAGCGCGAGGATGGTATTGTGATTGTTGATCATCATCGCTGTATCGGATGCCGGTACTGTATGATTGCCTGTCCGTATAATGCCCGGCAATTTAACTTTAAGGATGACGAGGATTGGCCCAATGAAGATCGTCCCAAACGGTCGCACGGTGTTGCCGAAGCATGCAATCTGTGTGCTCATCGACTGGATGTAGGCAAGATGCCGGCCTGTGTGGAAGCCTGTCAAAATACCGGTGCCGGAGCCATTATGGTTGGGGATTTAAATGATCCGGAAAGTGAGATTACCCGGATGACATCTACTCTGGCGGTTAAAAGGATCAGAGAGGATTTGGGAACAGAACCAAAGGTTTATTATTTGGGTCTGTAATACCGTTAAAATAGGAACAGTATGGATTTAAAATTCGATAGTATTGAGGGCAACTCAATTCAGTATCGTCTGATGATGATAACTTTTGCGGCTTTTGTTATTGCAGGATTTATCGCCACCTGGTGGGTTATTGAAAAGGGACTCTGGGTTACCGGAATGAATAATCGGGTGCCATGGGGACTACAGATTGTTATGGCTATTTATTATATCGGGCTCTCGGCTGGTTCTCTTGTAATCTCCGGTTTATATGGTGTCTTTGGAAAACTGGAATACAAACCTTTTGCCCGAATAGCCGTTTATCTGGCGATGCTATTCTTAATTGCCGGATTGCTTTCGATTCTCACCGACCAGGGCCGGATGGACAGAGTTTTTGTCGAGCCGTTTGTTTATTTTAATCTTCAATCAATGTTTTCAATTAACCCTATTTTATATATAGGTCATATCCTTATTTGCGTCATTTATCTGTGGGCACTGTTTTATGAGAGGAAAAAATTAACAACGGTAGTGGCCACTCTGGCGTTTGGCTGGGCTTTCTGCGTTCATAGCGGAACCGGTGCGATTTTTGGATTTGGAGCCAGAGTCCTGTATGAGTCTCCACTTTTGCCGGCCAGTTTTGTTGCGGCCGCAATGGCCTCCGGTACCGCTTTGATGATCATAATGATTGTCGCTCTGTTCAGGATTACCAAACGGCATGTTGATGATGCGCTGATTATATGGTTGGGACGGTTTCTGGCCATTTGTTTACTGGTCGTGGTCTATTTCCTGTTTGTCGAAAATGCGTATCGTGCTTATGTCGTTGAATTGCGCGATGCGGCAATTTATTATCTTTTTGGCGGGCTGCATAGTCTGCTTTTCTGGGTAGGATTAATTTTTATAGGCTGCTTTATTCCAATCTTTCTGCTCTTCTATCGAAAAACCGGAAAAACTGTACGCTGGATCGTCTTTGCCTCCTCTCTGGTTGTTTTTGGCGTTCTGTGTGAAAGGTATGTAATTGTTCTTCCGGGGCTGACCCATCCACCTGAGCTATTTCCCGGCATGGAAATTACGGAATCTGTTTTACAGGAAGGAATAGCCTCATATTCCTTAAGTTTTCTTGAGATACTTCAGGCTTTGGGCGTTTTTGGTGCCATCGGATTCCTGTTTGGCTGGGGATTAAAATATATGAACTTACTTCCGTCGGAGGCGAGAGTTCTCAACCAAACTGAAAACATTGAAGCTTTCCCCAAAGAAAAGTAATGGGGAAGCCGGGCGGATTTCTGCTTTGGAAAAGAATTTGTTTATTAGCTGAGGTGAAATCAGAGGATATGGACAATCATGTTGGTAAATATTAAAATTTTCTGGAAACTCAGTGCCGTTTTTTTAATTACTATACTGTTTTTTTTGCTTATAATTAAGTATGCCGGCGGTTTGCTCAATATAAGTCTGGCCGAATCTACTTTTGAAAACATTTATCAATATGTTTTCATTGTGGTTTTGGCTATTGTGCTAAGCGGTGGGTTCGCCTGGATATTTGTAAGATATTTTATTAACCGTTCACTAAACAGGCTGGCAGATGGAATGAATAATCTGGCCGATAAGGAGTTTGATTTTCGTCTGGGGGAGGATGAGAAAGATGAATTTGGGTCATTGTCAGCCTCATTTAATGATATGGCCTCGATGCTTTCCTCATCAATGATTGAACTTAAAAAAAATCGAGATTATCTTGAAAGTATTCTGGAAAGTTCGGCTGATATTATCATTACGGTCAATGCTTCAGGCAAAATAAGAACAATAAACGCCGGGGCGGAGGCGGCTTTGGGTTACACACGATTTGAAGTGATTGGAAAACCGATTGAGATACTTTTTGCTGACCCGAAAGAGAGAGACGAGGCCATTGACAAATTGAAATTTGCTGATAGCGTGGTCAATTACGAAACTCAGTTCAAGACAAAAGATGGAGAAATTCGCGATGTCCTACTCACCTTGTCGAGGCTTCGCAATCCCTCCGGCGCCATTATTGGTACAATAGGTATCAGTAAAGATATTACTGAAGAGAAAAGACTACATAATGAGTTGATTCAATCACAACGTTATGCGGCAATCGGTCAGGTATTTACCGGGATTCAGCACTCTATGAAAAATATGCTGAACGCCTGCAAAGGCGGAGCCTATATGGTCAAAGTCGGTCTGGCAAAAGACAAAAGAAAAATGCTTGAAGAGGGCTGGGAGATCGTTCAGGAGGGTATCAACAGCCTGACCGATATGTCAACGGATATGTTGAAATATGTCAAGGAGTATAAACCAAAGCTTAATCAGGTTGATCTGACCGATGCCTTATCCGAAATTTATCGTATTGTCACAAAAACGGCGGAAAATAAGGGGATAACTCTCGAGCTTAATATTTCGCCGGATCTTCCCAAGGTGATGTGTGATGCCAGAATGATACATTCGGTAGTGATGGATATTGTTTCCAACGCTCTGGATGCATGTGTATGGAAAAATTATGACGAAAGCGAAAAACCGCTGGTTTCAATGGGCGCTTATCCGACCGAAGAAAATGAGAAATTTGTAATTGAGATTAAAGATAATGGATGCGGTATGACTGAAGAAGTTAAGTCCAATATCTTTACTCCATTTTTTAGTACAAAAAGCCGGGCCGGAACAGGTCTGGGTTTATCAATATCGTCAAGAATGATTGGTGTTCATGGTGGGAGAATTGAGGTAGAGTCAGAGCCGGATCGCGGATCTCTGTTTAAGATAGTCCTTCCTTTAAGTGGACCCGGCAAAAATAAGGAGAATAGCGATGGCAAAAAAGGTTTTGGTAGTTGATGACGATGAGAAGACTGTAAAATTCCTTACCGCCGCTCTCGAAGAAAATGGTTATGAGGCGATTGGGGCATATAACGGGAAGGAAGGACTTGAAAAGATTCAAAATGAAAAACCTGATTTGGCCATACTGGATGTTATGATGCCAAAGAAAACCGGTTTTGTTCTTTTCAAACAACTGCGGCGTGATGAGAATCTAAAAAATATACCGGTAATTATGCTAACCGGTGTGGCTGAAGTTTTAGAGGATCTGGATTCTGAGAGCGATGACACGCATGAAAGACCGTATGATAGCCTTCGGGAGGCAATGCGGAAATCGATTAAGGATATGAGGGACGAGGGTCTGATAAAACCCGATTTATTTATTGATAAACCGATTGACCCGGAACTGGTAATTGAAAAAGTCAGGGAACTGATTGGTTCTTAAGTTAACTATTTGTACTAATTGAAGGGTGCACCATAAGTGCACCCTTATTCATTTTCCAAGAATATATTTATAATTAATTTATTATTCCAAAATGGCGCAGGGTTCGGGGCCGTTCTTGTATTTGTAATTTATCAAATAAACAATATCCAGGATATTAATAGTATAAGGATCCACACAATCGTCAACATCGCCAATAATGGGTGGCTCCGGACAGGGACCTTCCTTGTATTTACAGTTTATCAAATAAACAATATCAAGAATATTTACTATTCCGTCACGGTCGACGTCACCATTGACAAAGTGCCAGTCTTCCTCGACTTCATAAGTATAAGAATCGGTTTCACCTGATCCAGGTACCGGAGCATTGGCGGTCATCATTGCCTCATCTGTCCCATCGATACGAATTCCCATAGCATAATTTCCCCGCATGGCCGCATACGTCTGACCGACAACTTCGATTGTATAGGCGCCTTCAATCGGATAAGATATTGTAATTACATCGGTGAGCGGACCATCGACATACACAGACGGAAATAGCGTTTTGGTTTGAAATCCGCCCGCATCTCTACCAATAATATATCCATCCGGATCGGTGACGGTCATATTTATAAGTGGGGAATAACCGGTGATAATAAGCGGTCGCAATTCTTCACAGCCAACTCCCAAACCTCCTATATCGGCGCCGCCGGCTCCGCAACTATTATTGGCTGCCGCACATGGTGAAGTCGAAAGAACATGATAATCACCAATAGTCGAGTCGCAAAATTGCGGATCAAGCGAGATGTTACCATTGTTGCCGGTCTGGTCAGAGTATAAACCGCCGTATCCGCCGGCCGTATTATTCCATATATCGTTACATGATATATTTGTACTGCCTATAATGCCATCGACAAGAAACAGGCCATAATTAATATTGTTGGCAACTACGGTACTATCAATATTTAGATTGCCAACCACCAATCTAATAAAGATACCATAATCGCGAAATTGAGAAATTGTATTTGAATAAATGTTGAGGTTGCCGCCGACCGTATCCACCGCTATCCCCGAACCTGTTACTCCTCCCATTCCAAAAACAGAATGATGAATTGTAACATCTGTTGTCCATGAACTCGCCTGTAACGCGTGGAAATCATTATTCCAAAAGAAACAATTATCGACAGTCATAATCCCGGTATTTCTACAATAATAATCAATGGGAAGGCCATTGCGCGTATATCGAGTATCTGTCATTTCAATTGTCGTATTGTATCCATCCACAATTATGCCACCGGAATTGGCATCAATCCGGCAATTGTTTAAATATAAAGATGAGTAATTGGGGGAGCTGGGCGCCCCATAAGCAATTACCCCATTATTATTTTGAATATCGCAATTATTTAACTCGGAGTGAAAACCAACATGAATCGCGGTATCTCCGACATCATGAATATTGCAATTATTGGCAATAAATCTGTTGCCCAGAAGGGCGTCATTAATATCACATCCAATACCTGATGTTCCAAGTGTAATTTCTGAGCGTGAAATAGTTACGGTTCCGAAGACACCATAGATATTACTATCGAATTTGCAGCTATCAATAAGAAATGTCCCTTCATCCCCGACAAGGGAAACAATACCGGTATCATTGCTAATAAATTGGCATTGCTTGACATCCACAACATCAAACGCCCTGTAATGGAAGATTCCAAAATCGTTATTCACCAATTTCAGGTTGCGCAGTTTGGGGCCCGTCTCAACAAGATGCAGACCTTTTCTGCCATTTCTAACGGAAAGATCCCTGATTATTGTATTGTTATCTTCCTGTGTGTAATCAAACACAAAGCCGTCAAAAGAAAGACCCTGAAGATCAATAATGGTTGCGTCCGGTCCTTCTCCCCTGATAACGATATTTCTTCCAAATGGTATAGAGAGATTCCGATTTCCGGCGCCGGTATATATATCAGCTTCAATATGAACAGTATCACCATCTAAAGCGGCATCGATGCCGAGCTGAATGGTTGGATAATCATTGGGAACATTAATAATAGTATTAACCGGCCCGGCACAATAACTATGGGCATCACAGCTAAGTCCATCACTATCAGTTGGGTCAACGCCGCAATCCGGGTAAGGATCCGCCGGATCACCTGTCCATGATGGAAGAGATGAAAAAAACAAGGCATCAAACATGTCACCGGCCACTCCATTATCGTTCCAATCAACGGCATCCATACAGGTTGGTGCGGGACCACCGCTATTCCAATCATCAATGTATTGTTTATCACCCACATCAACAGCACCATCCCCGTTGACGTCCCCGCGAATAAACTCCGCCTGTGCCCAAATTGATATTGGACTTAGTAAAATTATCAATCCTATTATTAGGAATCCTAATTTTTGGTATTTACACATATGGTCTCCCTTGTATTTATCGATTCAATATAATAATCAAAACAACAAACTAATATTTTGCGTGCTCTTCAAAAAACAATCAAGAGAACAAATTTCAATATGTAATATACACTGGAACGCGCCATTTGGCAAGGTTTTTTAACCATTTGAATCAAGGAAGGCTATAATTTGATAACTTAAAACTGAAAGAAAAAATTCCAGAATAAAAATAACTATTATTTATTTCACCCCTTCGCTTTAAGAATAGCCATAGTTATGTCATCGGGTTGCGGCTTTCCTTTGCGAAATTCTGTCAGACTATCAAAAACTGCGTTGCAAATGTCGGAGACAGATTGATTACTTAATTTGGTTAAAAGTTGACCAAGTCTTTTTTCCCCGAATTCGGCATCGCTGTCATCGAACGATTCGGTTACCCCATCAGAATAGAGAAAAACGATGTCACCAATATCCAGAACAACTTCATGCACGGTATATTTATATTCAGGAATATAGCCAATGATTAAATCTGATTTCGATGGGCTATCAACTTCACCATTATTTCTTATTATAAGCGGTGGCGGATGACCGGCATTTACATAATGGTACTTTCTGGATGGGCAGTAGTACTGTCCAAAAATAGTCGTAATATATTGCTCGGGGCCGCTGAACTGACATATCAAATGATTAAGACTTTTGGCCATCTCCTTTAATGATATCTGCTTGCCATCGGATAATTGTGACCTGAGAACAGCCTGAGCGTTGGCCATTAACAATGCCGCCGGCATACCTTTGCCGGACACATCGCCCAGCGACATAAAGATCCGATCCTCTTCGAGTTTGACAATATCAAAATAATCACCGCCCACTTCCTTGGCGGGAACATTTATCCCGCACACCTCGTACGCTTCCGCACAGATACCGTTATGCGGTAGAAAACCTTTCTGGATTGTTTGAGCCAGCTTCAGCTCCTCTTTAATGGCTATAAACTTTTTCTCTTGTTCATGCAATTGGGCATTCTCGATAACCTTGGCCGTCTGTGAGCCGACTATTCCCAGAAATCGTTTATCATTATTATTAAATTCCTGCTCATCCTTTTTATTAAAGAGAATTAACGATCCAATTAGTCCCTGAGGCGACATCAGAGGCGCTGACAGTATTGAATTGATTCCTATTTTTGATAGTCTTAGATTTTTAAGATTGGGATCATTATCCGGATCGTTACTGACGAAAATAGTTTTATTCTTTATCATCCAAGCCGAAAGAAGATTACTTAAATGAAATTCAATTCTACTCTCTGAGGTGGAAAACTCTTTGATAAAGGTCTTAAAAGTTCCCTCATCTTCTAACAAGAATACGGAGCCTTGAGAGGCCTTGACATGTTTTAGACAATTATCAACTATTTTCCGTGTAATTTTTTCAACCGACATTAGCGCATTAATGGCAGTGGCAATATTATTAAGAACAACCAGTTCATTAAGAGCCTGCTTATTGGCATTCGGTTTTTGTTCAAATTCATTTGGCAAATTTAGTTACACCATTTATATTAAAATTATAGTCAGTTAATTTGGAATAATAAAATTAAAAATGAGATTTTATGCAACAATCAAATTTTGTAAAAAAAACCGATTTTGATTGTGACGAAAGAAATATATAATGTTGACGCCGGGCTCCAAATTTGGAAATTATGAAATTCAACAAAGTGTTGGTTCCGGGGCCATGGGCGTCGTCTATAAGGCCTATGATGAGAAGCAGGATCGTGTTGTCGCACTGAAACTTATAGACGAGGAACTGGCCGACTCCGCGGATTACAGATCGAGATTGGCCGAAGAGGCCAAAGTTGCAGCAAGAATAGATTCGCCTCATGTCGTTAAAGTCTTTGAACAATCCGAATTTGAGGACCAGCCATATATTTCCCTTGAATATATTTCGGGCAAAAGCCTAAGAGATGCCTATGAAGAATTAGACCTCGACCAGAAATTTGAAATGGTGCGTCAGATTGCAACAGGACTGATAGCCGCTCATTCCCGAGGAATTATTCATCGGGATTTAAAGCCGGAAAATATAAAAATCACTGATGAGAAGCAGGCGAAGATTCTTGATTTTGGCTTGGCCAAGACGATTACGGCAGACAATGTCGATCAGGACGGTAATATTGAGGGGACGCTACAATATATGTCACCGGAACAACTCACCGGTGAATCTCTCACTTTTGCATCAGATATGTTTTCGTATGGCGTCATTTTATTTGAGCTGTTCACGGGTCAAAGACCATTTGAAGGTGTTTATTCGGCGGCAATAATATACTCAATATTGCACGAAGATCCACCGCTGGCTTCGAGTATTGATTCTGACCTCCCGGAATGGTTTGATCAATTGACCCAAAAACTGCTGGTAAAACAGCCGACCGGTCGATTCGAAAATATGACGGCGGTTCTTGATTATATTGAAACTTCTCTCCAAAGAGCCGAGTTACCGGGCAAAGCCAAAATCATTGGAACTCGACAGACCGTTACCGTTATTGATTTGAAGAATTTATCGGATGATGAAAGCTGGAATTATTTCTGCTTTGGGTTCAGTGATGATCTTATCAAAGAACTTTCGCGTCGAACCGATTTAATTATATCGGCGGAACCGCATACGTCCTATTCACGTGATGTTCACGATGTATTCAAACGATGCCGTTCTGATTATGTTATTGTCGGTTCGATGATGAAATGGCAGAATGATATTAAGCTGCGGCTCAATATCTATGGCGATTCCGGGAATAAGATGTTGGCCGGCGAACAGTACGAGGCCGATTCATCGGAAATATTTACGATCTTATCCAAGGCGGTTGAAGATGTTTCGACCAAATTAGCCGAAATAACAGGGTCGGATTCTTTTGAAGTTGAAGATATTATCAAGACCGATATAGCCGCTTATGATTATTATCTAAAAGGTAAGAACTATTATCATACGAATCGGCCGGAAGATCTGGAAATAGCCGAACAGATGTTTGAAAAAGCCTTATCCATTGACCCTAATCTTGCCTATGCTCACTCCGGTTTATCGGATTTGTTTTCATCTCAATATATGGCTTACTATGACCGCAGTCAGGAAAAAATCGAAAAGGCCAAAATAGAAGCGGAAAAGGCTATAAAGATATCGCCTGAATTACCGGAAGCACACCGCTCGCTTGGAAGATATTATATGTTTGCAAATAAATTTGATGAGGCTGAAAAATCATTTCTGAAAGCAGTGGAAATCAGCCCCAAATACGCACTCGGATATCGTACGCTGGCCTGGTTGAAAGATATTGCCGGTGAACACGAAAATGCAATTTATTGGGCCAAGATTGCTTTAAGATATGCACCTAATGATCTTGAAACATTACTTTTATTAAGTCTGATAAATATGGATTTGCGCAAATATACCGTGGCGCTGGCAACGCTGCATAGAGCAATTGAACTTGCACCCGACTATGGCCCGGCTTATCAGAATCTAGGAACGGTTTACTTAAAACTTGGTGTTCTTGATCTGGCCCAGCAGAACTTCCAACAGGCCATTAAATATAAGGGCGATCCGAACGCGCCGATTGACGCCGGATATATTTATATTTTACATCGTAATTATGACGATGCACGAGAAACCCTGAATAATGCAATCAGTGAAGATTTCTTTCCATTTATTGCATATTATTTAAAAGGTTTTTTGGAGAAGCAATGTGATAATCCTGAGAAGGCGAATGAATATTTTACGAAATCAATTGAATCGGCGGAGGAGTGGGAAAAGAAGGATTATTATGCCGGCAATCCCCATATACAGTCTTTCCGCGCCATGGCAATGGCTTCTTCAGGCGATAGAGATCAGACAATACAATTGCTTGAGCATCTGGAAATTGAATGTAAAGAAGACGGTTCCATTTTACATAATGTCGCCCGCGCGTATGCCCTGTTGGGCGATGCTGAAAAGGTTAACTCAGTTCTAAAAGTGGCCATAGTTACCCATGCCGGACCATCGATAAAAGAACTAAAGTTAGACGATCACTTCAAACCGTTTGAATTATCATTTGACGCAAATAATAATTAATTAAAGAGGAATTTTATTGGATAAATATTTGAATTGCCAGTGGTTGCTTTAATTATTGATTATCTTCAAATGCGCATGGCTCGGGGCCGCTCTTGTATTTGTAATTTATCAGATAAACAATATCCAGGATATTAATAGTATAAGGATCCACACAATCGTCAACATCGCCAATAATGGGTGGCTCCGGACAGGGACCTTCCTTGTATTTACAGTTTATCAAATAAACAATATCAAGAATATTTACTATTCCGTCACGGTCGACGTCACCATTGACAAAGTGCCAGTCTTCCTCGACTTCATAAGTATAAGAATCGGTTTCACCTGATCCAGGTACCGGAGCATTGGCAGTCATTATTGCCTCCTCTGTCCCATCGATACGAATTCCCATAGTATAAGCATACGCGGTTCTTTTCGCCGTACCTGTCTCGCTTATAACATCAATCATATATTCTCCCTGTTTGGGATGTACGATTGTAATTGAATCATTGACTATTTCATCGTAGGTGGCCGGGAAAATGGTTTGATCATCTTTTTCAATATAATACCCCTTAGGATCAGTAACTTTTAAATTTATCAAATCCGGGCTGGCGGCATATGCGACTATTATCAACGGTGAGGCTATTAACATATGGTTGTTCGAAAATTCGGAGGTGTTCCCGCTTACATCAGTCGCGGTCATAGTTATTGAGCTGAACTGCCCTGTCTCTTTGGCAAAATCAAAAACAAATTTCCCGCCGCCATCAGCGATATCAGTTCCAAGATAACTATAGGCCTCACCATAACCGGTTGGATCAGGCGGACGGGTAATATCGCTAACCGGGTGAGCCACAAAAAATTCAATTATATCATTTACCGCCGCAAAACCATATGCGGTGAAAGAGCTATCGGGATTCATATATAGCGAATCAAGTTCCGGGTAATTTAATAAATCATTTGGCCCTGTATCGGCGTCACCGGGGTCATTTAAGGTAACACCATCGTCGTTTAAATCAATTCCGGTTTCGCCATTTAGATAAATCTGATTCATCGAAATACTGTTATACCGGCTATTGATAGATACTACTATACCGTCCCGGTCGTTTTCTTTTATGGTGTTCTGCTCAATAATATTGCTGTCACAATTAGATTCGATATTTATACCATTCATGGCATTCGAAAAAATATTGTTTCCCTTGATTAAAGTATGGTCGGTATTTCCAAAAAGGTATATACCGTTTTCCGCATTATAGCTAATTAAGTTTTCATCTTCCGGATTGCTTCCTCCAATCTCATTAAATTGAGGACCGCTGGTGAGTATAATTCCTTCACCGCCATTGCCGATAATGGTATTGCCGCGAACCAAATTACTATCGCATCCAATCGGGAGATATATCCCATGAGTATCACTTCCCGCAACAATATTATCCGGGCCGATCGTATTATGTCTACTCGTACCATTCATTACTATGCCTGTACTATTGGGAATTGTGTCAGAAAGATTGATTGCCAGTCCAAGATAATTATTGGAAATTT
>CBFCZE010000016.1:0-32171 GCA_965602655.1 uncultured bacterium | reverse complement strand
CTCAATAGGCTATGACATAGGACGATAATAAGTTAATAGATATTAAAAATAGAAAATGTTATGATATCAGAATTTAAAGATCAATATGAATTAATAACGCGAGGCGCCATCGACATTCTGCCTGAAGGCGAATTTGAAGAGCGTCTCAAAAAATCAATTGCTGAAAATAAGCCTTTAAGAGTTAAGCAGGGATTTGATCCGACGGCACCCGATATACATCTGGGGCACACGGTTGGCATAAGGAAGCTGAAGCAGTTCCAGGATCTGGGTCATCAGGTTGTCTTGATAATAGGCGATTATACCGGATTAGTCGGCGATCCATCAGGAAGATCGGCCACACGCCCGCAGTTAACTTATGACCAGGTTATGGCCAATGCCGAAACATATCAGAAGCAATTTTTCAAGATTCTTGATAAATCCAAAACCGAAGTTCATTTTAATGGAGAATGGTTTTCAAAAATGGATTTCCAGGAAATTATGACCCTGGCTTCGAAATTTACAGTTGCACGGATATTGGAACGGGATGATTTTGAGAAAAGATATAATTCCGGCAGTCCCATATCGATACATGAACTGTTTTATCCGCTGATGCAGGCTTATGATTCTGTTGCTATTAAAGCCGATGTCGAAATCGGCGCCACCGAGCAGAAATTTAACTTGCTGACCGGCCGCGAAATTCAGCAGGATTATGGTGTCAAACCGCAGCTTGTCCTGACGACGCCGGTACTGGTTGGTCTTGACGGGCACCAGCGAATGTCCAAATCTATTGGCAATTATATCGGGATCGATGAATCGCCCAAAGAGATTTTTGGCAAAGTAATGTCAATATCCGACAATATGATTTATTCTTACTTCGAATTGGTTACCGACGTTTCTATGGACCGATTGGCGCAGATTAAAAAGCAGTTGGAAGATGGGAGCGCCAACCCAATGAACATAAAGAAAGAACTTGGTGAGACCCTGGTGGCTATGTATCACTCTGCCGAGGCCGGGAAGAAGGCCAGGAAAGAATTTAAAAGAGTATTCTCCAAGCATGAGTTGCCTGACGATATACCGGAGTTTGATTGTTCCTTATATGACGGACAGATCTGGATTATCAAAATCATGACCGATAGTAAACTTGCCAAATCTAATGGTGAGGCTCGTCGTTTAATCAAGGGTGGCGGTGTTTCGATAAACGGAAAAAAGGTGGGCGATGATAATCTGGAACTGGATATAAAAGATGGCATGTTATTAAAGGTGGGAAAACGAAGATTTCTAAAATTAAAAAGAAACTAATTTCTTTGAAACTTATCTTATTCTGGCCATTATAAATAATATGAAAACTGTTTATAAAATATGTGCGATTATTTATCTGGTGACGATTGTATCAGGTTGCGGCGGTGGAGTAAGGATTCAGGGTATAGCCGAGCGGGAAATAAACCGACCTAAATTGCCACGCCAGGTAAAAATAGATCCCCATGCCTTTAATTTCTTTATTAATGGAACCATCTTTGAAGCAATGGGCGAGATTTATATGGCCAAAGATCAGTACGGTCGGGCCCTGGAATTGGTGCCGACATCGAATCTGGTGAGATATTCTTATGCTTTAATGCTGGCAAAGCTTAAAGAATATCGAAAAAGCCTGAATGAGGCTGATCCAATTTCTCCCAAGAACATTGACGATTGGTTACTTATTGGGAATAATTATCGCTCGCTGGCAATATTTGATTCATCGCTAATGGCCTATAACAAGGCTCTTGAGATAGATTCCAATATTGTGTCAGTTTATTATTTTATGGGGGCTTTTTATCAGCAAGGAAATAGTCTCGATTCCGCTATCTGGGCTTATCGACATATAGCCAGATTAGTCCCAAATTATAATTCATTTCAGCAATTGGCCAATTTTCAGCTCAAGGCCGGTAAAATGGAAGATGCCAAAACGAGTTTTTACCAATCTCTGGCGCTTGATTCGACGGCTAAAAATGTGCGCTCATATCTGGCCTTATCGGCGATTTATGAGGAAACCGGCGATAGAGACAAGGCCAAAGAGATGACAGAAGCCGCAGAGCGATTGGAGCCGAATGATTTAATGATTCAAAAAAGGCTATTAAGATTTTATGAAGAGAATGGTCAATTTGACAAAGGTATTGAAACATCACAAAAAATTATGCAGCTTGACCCCGAAGATAAATTGATTGACCGGCGATTGGGGATACTGTATTATCGAGCCGATAGTCTAAGATTGGCTGATTCTCTGTTTGCGGCATTAATAGACGCCGGGGATGATAATCTTACAAATTATTATTACGCCGGACAGGTATCGTTTGCTCAAAAAAACTATGAAGCCTCCAAGATACATTTTGGTTGGCTTACATCTGTGGCTGATACGGTGCTGGATGGGTGGATGAATCTGGCACGAGTCTATTATATTCAGGATTCGGTTGATATGGCCATTATCACATATGAGACCGGCCTTAAGCATATGCAAAACATAGAGGACTCGATGATAATTGTTTATTCTATGGCCGCAGCCAACGAATCCAAGGACAGAGTTGACAGAGCGATTGAACAATTTGAACTGGTATTAAAAAATATGCCAAGAAATAGTCTGGCTCTTAATTATCTTGGTTATATGTTGGCTGATCGTGGGATGAGACTTGATTATGCCCATCAGCTTATTCTCAAAGCGCTGGAAATAGAGCCTGAAAACGGAGCGTATATTGATAGCTACGGGTGGGTTTTGTATCGCATGGGAGACTACCGAAAAGCTTTGCAGGTTCTTCTTCAGGCGTTACAGTTTATAGAAAGTGACCCGGTTATCTTTGAGCACGTCGGCGACGCTTATCAGGCGCTGGGAGATTTCAAAATGGCTCGTGAATATTGGGGCAAGGCTTATAAACTAAATCCGGATAACAACTCAATCAGGGGAAAATTATATCAGTGATTTCCTGTCTGAAATTCAACCTTCTTTTTTTAATATTTTTATCTGTTGCTTCTTTATTATTTTCATGTGCCGAGGTTGCCGGTCCTCCGGGCGGTCCCAGAGATGAAACAGCACCTGCTATCACTTCAACAATACCTTTATCTAATAATGTTAACACGCTAATAAACAATAAGATAACAATATCTTTCTCGGAGCAGATTGAGCGTAAGACAGTCAAGGGGGCGATATTTATTACACCCCGGCCAGATGGCGAAGTCGAATATTCATGGAAGAAGAATAGTCTGGTCATTATCCTTCTTGATCCTTTTAAGGAAAATACGACCTATGTTGTAACGGTGGGGGCGACCATAAGGGATCTTCGGGGTAACAGGTTGGAAGAGTCCTATTCCTTTGCATTTTCAACCGGAGAGACTATCGATGAAGGAAGCATCGGGGGATATATATTTCAGGAAAATAAGCCGGCTTCGGGAATTACAATAGCATTATATGATTATTCAATGGTAGATTCGTTTTTATTTCTGGATTCGCTTTATCCTCCATATTTAACACAATCAGGGAAAAATGGTGAATTTGAATTCAATTATCTTCCAGATGGAAAATATCTTGTTTTAGCCTATAGTGATAAGAATAAGAATCAGCTTTTAAATTATCCGTCTGAAATGTTTGGTCTGACGGATCGTTTTGTTATCATAGATGAAATGAAGCAGTACCCGGCCCTTAATATTAATATGACCTCCAAGGATACGACATCGCTTTCAATCATTTCTACAACGATTTCCACAGATAATTTAATAAAGGTTAGACTATCCAAAAATATATCGTGTGAATCTGTTTTTGAAAATCTGGCTCAGGTTCACCTGATATCATTAGATAGACAGAATACCATTATTCCGGCAACATCCGTTAGAGAATCCAGTGGGGGTGAGGTGGCGGTTTTTAATTTTCATTTTGCTAACCTCTCTGATGGATTATATAAGTTCAGGATTGGGGAAAGATTAGTGATAGATACAGGAAACAATTCCACATATATAGAAAGCTCGGAATTTTCGGTTCAGCTTAAGCCTGATAGCACTGGACCGCAACTCGATTTTTTCTCACATAATCAAAAAAGAATCTTTCCGGATGAAAACAGTTTTGAGTTTGGTTTTTCTGAACCAATGAATCAAAATAAAAATACAGATAGTTCAATATTGATATACGACAGTGATGACAATCGGAAGGATGTTAGTTTCAGCTGGATTGATGATTTTCGGCTAGGCTTAATACCGGATAATTTGGAATGGGGAAAAGGCTATTTCGTTGTTCTTAACGAAAAAGAATTTTCTGATCTTAGCGGAAATAATCTTGGGGATTCGATTTCAGTTTTTAAATATTATACGTATGATTCCGATTCTCTGGGAGAAGCCTCGGGGATGGTGAAGTATGGCTCTCAATTTGATTCCGGTTCCGTATCGTATATAACATTTCGCGATGTTTCCGGCAAAAAACAATTTACCAAGAAGATTAATAATCATCGATTTAATTTTCAGTTATCGCCGGGGAAATATTTGCTTAGCGGCTTTATAGACAGCAATAACAACGGTGTTTATGATTCCGGCTCGCTTATTCCGTTTAAGTTCGCAGAAACGATGGCTTTTGCCGCCGATACAATTCGGGTAAGAGCCAGATTCGAAACGGCCGGTCTGGTTTTTGAATTCAAATAATTCCTTTTCAAAATAAAAGCGGAGCCCAAAGACTCCGCTTATCATTCGTATTAATTCGGCAAAAAAATAACTATTTCAATTCACCCCAGAGTGTTAAGACTACACGGCGGTTTTTTGAGTAGGCATCCTTTTCATCCGGGAGTGAAACCGGCTTGGTCTCACCATGACTGGCCGTGAACATACGATAAAGAGCGATGCCGTATTGGTCTATCAAATATTTCTTGACCGCGGCGGATCTTTTCTCACCGAGCTCAAGATTATAATTGGCCGATCCGGACTGGTCTGTGTGCCCAACAATTTCCAAAAGTGCGCGGGCATAATCGGTCATTTTCATTCCCAGACCTTCCAGATTATCTTTGGCAAGATCTGTCAGCTCGTAACTGTCAAAATCAAAATTTACGACACCTTCCCAGATGACCTGATAGTTTTCAAAACCTTTGGATTGATTCAGGGCTAAATCGGTTTTATCGGAGAGATCGTTGGCAAGCGTTTTCAGTTTATTTACATCATCCGAATTGAGAGCCGCCTGTGCTTTTAATTCCTGGATCTGGGCATCGCTGTCTGCCTTAACCTCTGCCATCTTCTGATCAACATATCCCTTGCTGGCGCAGCCGCTTATTAGCAGAAGCGCAACCGCCATAAGTACTGTCAGAATTCTCAGCATAATCAACATATCCTTTCTAATACTAATAGGTTAATTTTCAATTTTTCCAATGATATAGTCAGTTCAACAAATAAGTCAAGATAAAATTTAATTATTGTTTGACGGCGCCTGTGGTAATTCCTGACACAATATGTCTTTGGAAAAAGAGAAAAGCAGCCAAAACCGGCACTACCGCCAGCGCCGACCCGGCCATCAGATGCGGCCAGTCTATCGCCTGATGTCCCTGATACAGTGCCAGACCAACCGGAAGCGTGCGCACCGAATCGGAACTGGTCAGAATAAACGGAAACAGAAACGAGTTCCAATTGGTCAAAAATACCTGGATTGCCAGAACGGCCAGAGCCGGTTTACAAAGCGGCATAACTATTTTGAATACGATTTTAAACTCACCGGCACCATCAATTCTGGCCGCCTCCTCCATGGATACCGGAAGAGTATTGATATATTGTCTGGTTAAAAATATGCCAATCGGATTAACGAGAAAGGGGAGAATCAGCGCCCAGTAGCTATCATACATCCCCAGCTTAAATATCAGCAGGTAAAGAGGAATAATAATTATGTGGGCCGGAATCATTAGAACAAATATCACCGAATAAAACCAGAAATTCCTGCCGATAAATTGATAGCGGGCGAAAGCGTAACCGGCCAAGAAACAGAAAAGAATATTACCAACTGTCACGATTATTCCAACTGCAATGGAATTCGCAAAATATCTGACCATATTTCCGGCGGTCAGGATATCGAGATAAGTCTTCACGGTCCATTCCAGCGAAAAAAGATTACTCAGACTCAAACCCAAATTAGACGGCAGAAAGGAAACCCGGAACATCCAGAGCAATGGAAATATCATAATTAGCAGAATCAGACTAAGAGCAATATAGCGCAGCATTTTCATTATATCGTTCTCCTTCTAAAGAGCGTAAACTGAGCAATCGAAAAGAAGGCAATAATAATAAAGAGTACATAAGCGGCGGCTGAAGCATATCCGAAATCGAAATGGCTGAGGCCCGACTCGTAAATAAAATAAACAGCGGTGGTACTGCCATATTTGCCTTTAGTCATGACAAATATTTCCACAAAAACCTGAAACGATTTTATGGTATTGATAACGATAATATATAGTGCCACCGGTTTGAGAAGCGGCAGGGTAATGGAAAACAATTTTCTGAAAAAACCGGCGCCGGCAACTTCGGCCGCCTCATACAACTCTTTGGGAATTGATTTTAATCCGGCCAGAAACAGGAGCATAAAATACCCGACTGACATCCAGATATCCATCGCCATCACGCTGTAAAGTGCCGTTTTATTAGATAATAAAAAACCGTCGGCAGGCGGAGAGAAACCGATCATCTCACTTAATAAATATAAATATCCTCCCCGCGAATATAAATTGGTAAAAATCAGGGCGATAACCACCATCGAAGTAATCGATGGTATAAAATATCCTGACCGAAAAATAGTTCTGCCTTTAAAATTCTTCTCTATCAATAGGGCAAGGATTAGAGAGACTATGGTTGTGATTGGTATTGTACCCAGGACAAAGATAAAGGTATTCTTTAGAGCCAGCAGAAAAGATTGATCTGTCAATAGTCGTTCAAAATTTTGAAAACCGACCCAATTATATGTATGGTGCATCAATCTGTAATCGGTAAAGGCCAGGTATAAGGAGTAAAAGAGGGGATAGATCCAGAAAAGGCCAAATGTTATTATCCAGGGTGACGCAAACAGGTATCCTGAAAAGCGTCGTCTTGTCATCGGTCTTTAATCAACTCCTGAATTTTGGCGTTGGCCTCATAGATAGTCTCGGCGATTGGGGCTTCGTTAAACAGTATCTCCTCTATTGATGTCTCGATAATATCCTCAATATATACCCATTCAGGAGTGGGAGTTGTCATTCTGGATAACTCAAGCTGCCTCACAAACACCTGTAAATTGGGATCACCTTTGAAGAATTCATCCCGGGTTGCTTCTTTGCTGGATGGATTGGCCGTGTAGTTTGCTTTACAAAACGTTAGCTGATTTTCTGTGCTGGTGATATATTTAATAAATTTAATAGCCTCTTCTTTATGCTCCGATGTTTTGCTAACGGCCAGATATTCTCCACCGACAAAGGATTTACCCGGATATTCCGGACCGGGAATTAGAGTTGTAAAAAAATTGATGTCCCGGTTTTCATTCTTTATTCGTTTTAAAAGCCAGTCGCCGGAGATAATAACACCAATTTTACCGTCAAGGAAAGTATCCTCGAGTCGTCTTTGCGTATCAACTATTGAACAACTGTCATGCAGCGATTTATAATATTCCAGAGCTTTGTATGTCTTATCGCTGGAAAAAACGGCGTATTTACCGTTTTGACTGATTATCCGGCCATCGAGGGCCCAGAAAAATGGCAATACCTTTTTATATAACCGGTGTTTCTCGGCGGCGTTGGAACCAAAGCCATATATATCATCCGAAAGATTATTAATATCAAAACAGGCTAGTTTTAGATCATCCCAGTTAACAGGAATAAATTGTTCGTCGAAGCCTGCCTGTGTTAACAGGTCACGATTAATAAATAGTACTCTGGTACCAAGAATCCACGGGAAAGCATAGATGTTATCTTCATATATACCGGGCGTCCATCCCAAAAACCGGGCGGTGTCCTTTAAAACAACCTCGGTCATTGAAGCTAGATTGTCACTATAAGAGAATTCGGCAACCCAGTCGGAACCGAGTTCGACAATATCCGGTGATGTCCCTGACGAAAAAGCAATCACAATCTTCTCATGTCCATTGGCCCAGGTGAGACCGGTCTGTTCAATTTTTATTCCGGGATTGGCTGCTTCATAATCGGTTATCATTTTATCAATAACCGGTTTAATAACCGGATCGGTCCAGAAATGCCACCATTGAAGTGTGACTTGATTACTCCTGCCGCCGCAGGATAAGATAAATATCCCGCAAAGGGATATTATAAATAAGCCTAAAAGTGTTTTATATTTTTTCATGGTCTGACAATATTAATCGGCTTTGTCGTTGTCAAGTTAAACTTTTTTGTTGAATTGACTTACAGTTTCAGTTTTAATCTTACTATGCAGAACCTGTTTGATATAACGACTCTTCCCACGCTAATTATTTCAATTATCTCAATCCTGATAGTTATTTATTCAATAATCTCGGTTAAATTCGGGAAAAAATTCAGCATTCGAGAGATTCCAGGACTCAAAGCGGTTGATGAGGCGGTTGGCCGGGCGACCGAGATGGGTGCCCCGATGCTTTACACGCCCGGATGGGGGGGAGACATACAACGACCGACCACAATCGCCTCGTTAAATATATTATCAACAATTGCCGAAAAAGCGGCTTTGTATGATTGTCAGCTTGTTTTTCCGACACATGACCCGGTTATAATGGCTGTGGCTCAGGAAGTGGTTAAGGAGGGGTACGCTAAAGCCGGCTATCCGGATCGTTTCAATCCTGACGATATATTTTATATTTCATCCTCGCAATTTGGTTATGCCGCCGCCGTTGACGGGATCTTAAGCCGAACCAAACCGGCTTCGGTTTTTCTGCTTGGTACTTTTGAGGCTGAATCATTAATTCTGGCCGAGACCGGAAATTCAATCGGTGCCATTCAGATTGCCGGAACCGATTCGACAATTCAGTTGGCATTTTTTATCGTTGCCTGCGATTATACCTTAATAGGCGAAGAACTTTTTGCGGCCTCCGGGTATCTTTCTCAGAATCAATCGATATTATCGTCGGTAAAAGCGCAGGATATTCTGAAGGTGCTGGTTGCTCTCTTTGTCATTATTGCCGTTATCTGGACTACCATTGATCCCTCTTCAACCTGGTGGAGATATTAAATGCCAACACGACTGCCGCTTGTTATCTGTCTTGTTTCCGGGGTGGTTATGTTTCTTCAATATTTTTCCAGACACCCGGCGGCTAAAATTGTTTATCAGACAGTCACCAATGATTGGTGGCAGGTAATCTTTGCTTTTACGCTTATTGTTGGCGTCGTCGGATTTATGAAAATCAATTTAAAGAAAGTATCTCAGAAAAAAGATGTAACCTATTCGTTGATTGCATTGGGTGGTTTGATTCTGATGCCGATTCTGGCATTGATCGGAGGAACCGCTATTGAATCGCCGTTTCAATGGGCCTTTGAAAATCTATTGGCCCCGATGCAAGCAACGGTTTTTTCACTGCTGGCTTTTTTTGTCGCCTCGGCTTCATTCCGTGGTTTTCGCGCACGTTCGGTACCGGCGGCGATTCTATTAGGAACGGCATTATTGGTTTTGATAGGCCGGGTACCATTGGCCGAATATATTTCCGAGGCAATACCTGAATTTACTTTCTGGATAAAGAATTACCCGTCGATGGCCGCCCGGCGGGCGATTCTAATCGGTATTGGACTGGGATCGATGACAACAGCCTTACGTGTAATTCTTGGTATTGAAAGAACCTATTTGAGTGGTAAGTGATGGATAGACAGAAAATTAGATGGATTATATTTGCCGGTTTGTTCATGATTGTGGCCCTGGCATATACTTTGGAAATAAAAATGGTCTCACAGCCTTCTTATGAGGTTCAAAAAAGTTTCGATTATATTGAGTCGTTACCGGAGGGAACCGTCATGATGGTATCGTTTGATCATGAAGCTTCATCGCTTCCGGAAGTGCAGCCTATCAGTTTGATTTTGATTCGTCATGCTTTCAGGAATAATCTGAAGATTATCGGTTTGTCATTGTTTGCCGAGGGAACCGCTATCGGATATCGGACTTTAAACAAAATCGCCGCCGAGTATGATAAGGAGTATGGACAAGATTATGTTTTTCTTGGATTCAAACCGCAGCATATTGCCGCCATACTTGGTATGGGTGAATCAATATATGATGTGTTCCCCCGCGATTATCTCGGCAATATGACCGATACCATTCCAATTATGATTGGAATAGAAAATTATGATAATATTGAAATGGTGATTTCAATCACTGACGGTGACCGGGCGGTGCAATGGATTGAGTATGCCGGTCCGCGATATAATCAAAAAATAATGGCCGGATTAACGGCCGCCATGATAACCAGCTATGATCCATATCTGGCCTCGGGGCAGTTGTTTTCGGTTGTCGGCGGATTAAAAGGTGCCGCTGAGTATGAGAATCTATATGGTGAGTCAGGTAAGGGTAATCGAGGTATGCCGGCCCAAACGGCGGCACATTTGTATTTAATTATACTTATAATAATTGGAAATATAATTTATTTCAGAAGTAGAAAGTCGTCAAGGAGAGGCAGTTTATGAATATCGGAGTAATTGTCGCCGGTATTCTGACACTGGCGATATATACATTTTTATACAAAGATAATCCGATTTACCGGGCCGCCGAATCGCTTCTAATCGGACTGGCAATGGGCTATGTCCTTGTTATTTACTGGCAGACCGCTTTTATGGACAGAATATTTTCACCGCTTCTAAATCAGGGTGATTTGTGGGTGTTGATACCATTGGTACTTGGACTTTTGATGTTCAGTCGATTCAGTCGGAAATATTCGTGGCTGTCCAGGATTCCAATTGCTCTTATGATTGGCGCCGGTGCCGGGGTGGCAATTCCGGCTATGTTATACGCACGGACACTCAAGCAGATATCGGCCTCGGTGATGCCGTTGATCGGTGAAAACGGCTCTTTTAATTTTGAGGCTCTGGTTGTTATAGTTGGCCTGATTTCCACGCTCACATATTTTTATTTCAGCCGTGAACATAAGGGTATAATTGGAAAAGTGGCAAAATTGGGAACATATTTCCTGATGCTGTTTTTTGGGGCCACTTTTGGATATACGGCTATGTCGCGTATGTCAACCTTTATCGGACGGATAGATTTTTTGCTTTCGGATTTTCTTCAGATTATAAAATGACCTGTCCCAAATGCAAAATAGCTATGAAAGAACTGAAGCGTTCATTTCACAAAAAACGAAAATGGGTCTGTCCCAAATGCGGGCGGGTCAAATTTCAAATTCAAAAAAAATCATAATTTAGGCAACCATATAATATCCTGCTCGTATTGGTAAATAACCGCCCAACCGAAGCAGGATGAAATAAATGGAAATAAAAATTGGTACATCCGGATATAGTTTTGATGACTGGAAGGGGAGTTTTTATCCGGAAAATATTCAAAAAGGGAAGATGCTTGACTATTATGTTCAGCATTTTCCGGCGGTCGAAATAAATTCTACATATTACCGCATTCCGCATCCAGCGGTAATGGCCAACATTGAAAAGAAAACCCCCAACGGTTTTGAATTCATAGTAAAAGTCCCGCAGGATGTTACCCACAAAAGAAAAGAGATAGAATCGGCTGTAAAAGAGTTCAGGGAGTGTCTCAAACCGATTGAGGATGCTGATAAACTAAAAGGGCTGCTGGCTCAATTTCCATATTCATTTAAGTACTCTCAGAAAGGACTGGAGTATATAAATTATTGCCGTGAACTTTTGAAACCGCACCCGCTTTTTGTTGAGTTTCGACATAACGGCTGGGTTAATCGCGATATGTACAATTATCTGCGAGATAATTCAATCGGTTATACCGCTGTCGATGAACCTCAATTGCCCGGCTTACTCAAGCCCGATATGTTTAATACAACTGATACGGCTTATTTGAGACTGCATGGCCGCAATGATAAAAAATGGTGGACCGGTGGTGCCCTGCGATATGACTACAATTACAGCCACGAAGAATTGCGGGAATGGAAACAGAAAATTGTGAAGATGGAAGATAAAGCCACGAAGATGTATATCTTCTTTAACAATTGTCATCTCGGGCAGGCTGTCAAAAATGCCCATGATATGATGAATCTTCTTGATTTATAATTTAAATTTTTGTTGACCAATCATTTCCAGTTTATAAATTATCCGCTCAATAGGAAGGACTAAAAATATGGATGAATATTTACGCCTCGAAAATATCTGCAAGTCTTACGAAGACAAAAAGGCTGTCAATGATCTTTCTCTTTCTGTACCTCAAGGTTGTATCTATGGAATAATCGGCCCCAACGGCGCCGGCAAAACGACGACAATTCGAATGATAATGAATATTATTGCACCCGATTCGGGGGATATATTTATTGAAGGTGCCAAAGCGACAAATAATTTCAGAAACAAAGTCGGTTATCTTCCCGAAGAGCGGGGGCTTTACAAGAAAATGACATTAGAAGAAATTATTAAATTTCTTGCCGAGGTTAAAGGTTTTCCGGTCAAAAAAACTGCTGAATCAATGGATAGCTGGCTTGAGAAAATGTCACTAATTGATTATAAGGGGAAAAAAGTCGAAGAGTTGTCCAAAGGAATGCAGCAAAAACTGCAGTTTATCACAACTTTAATTCATCAGCCGGATTTGATTATTCTTGATGAGCTTTTTTCCGGTCTCGACCCGCTCAATATAGAGCTTATAAAAAATGTTTTAATGGAGGAGAGGCGCCGCGGAACGACGATTCTTTTCTCCACTCATGTCATGGAGCAGGCCGAAAAACTGTGCGATTACATCTGTATGATAAACAACGGTCAAAAGGTACTCGATGGCCGACTGACTGAGATTAAGTCAAAATTCGGAACCAATTCGATTCAAATTAATATGGAAGGTGACGGCGGTTTTATCCAAGATATTCCGGGCGTGGAAAAGGTTATGGAATTTAACAATTACATTGAATTGAATCTGTCAGACGAAGCCGACAGCCAGGCGATACTTAAAGAGGTTTCGGATAAGTTGACCATTCAGCGCTTTGAGATGATGGAGCCTTCTCTATATGATATCTTCATCAATGTCGCCGGTGTCAAACCGGCTGAACTCGATAAGAGGGGAGAGGCTGATGTCTAAGATGTGGGTTATAATCAAGCGTGAGTATGCTCAGGTTGTCAAAAAGAAATCATTTATTGTCGGCATAATATTAACGCCGCTTTTTATGGTTGCTATTACCGTCCTCCCGGCTTTGCTGGCCTCAAAAAAATCGGCCGACACACAGAAGATTGCTATTATTGATATGGATAATAAAAAGGTGGGGGAGAAGTTTGCCGAAAAATTGAAACAATATACTCTGGATAATGATCTTCCCGCATATGAAGTTACGGACATATATAATATCAATCCCGGAGATACGGCCAAATTGACGAAGCAGCGGTCAGTTCTGGATTCTCTTGTTCGGGCCAAACAGATTAAGAGTTATCTTGTTATCAATTATAAAGCCGAAGAAAACGATTCGATTGTCCTTGTTGCTAAATCGTTCGGGTTCAGAACCAATTCCCGTTTTGAAAAAAGGCTGTCGGATATTCTATCCGGGATCAGATTGAATAATTCTGAAGTAAATCTTGAGGTCGATTCAATTCTCGCATTAACCAGAAGAATAGATTTAAGCCAGCAGGCGCCGGGCGGGCGTGAGCGTGATTTCCTGACCATGTATCTCGGCGGGATTGTTTTTGTAATGATAATTTTTATGACCATTATCACCTATGGCCAGGTGTTGATGCGTTCGATTATCGAGGAAAAAAACTCACGAATTATCGAGGTGATGATATCATCGGTCTCGCCGTTCCAGCTTATGGCCGGAAAGATAATCGGTCTGGGTCTGGCAAATCTGACACAGGTAGGTATCTGGATTGTTATTGGTATCGGGATATATAATTTCCGCGGCGATCTAAATATCAGCGCCGATATTGCCGCAACAATGTTTAATCCGGTCTTTTTATCTTTCTTCCTGATATATATGTTAATCGGCTACATAATGTATTCAACATTGTTTGCCCTGATCGGCTCGATTGTAAACACTGACAAGGAAGCACAAAACTTTATTTTTCCCATTACCATGAGTTTGATTTTGCCGGTGATGGTTGCCATGTATATAATTCAGGAGCCGGATTCGGTTATAACAGTGACGTTATCTATGATACCGATATTTACTCCAACGATGATGATTTTACGGATGAATTTTATCGGGGTGGATGCTTTTTCTTTTGCCAATCCGATAATTCTTGAAGCAACAATTGGGGTCATTATTACATCTTTGACCACGTTATTAATAATTTGGTTAACATCAAAAATATTTAGAATAGGAATTCTAATGTACGGCAAGAGACCGACTCTGCCGGAAATAATCAAATGGATGAGGTATAATTAATGCAAGCTATCAGAGGCCGCAGACTTCGAGTTATTATTTATTCTGTTTTCGGTTTTGCCGTTCTTTTAATTCTGTTTCATAATTTTGAATACGCCGAAATTGAGACGATGCCGTTGCCGTTGTTTCAAACATCCAAGATACCAAGTTTGGACTTTGACCTGCCTGACAGTAATATTTGCCGTGATATATATCTAAATTTACGCGCCGCCATTGTGGTTGATAATGAATCGGAGCAGTTACTTTATAGCTATAATGCCGGCGAGGTTCGTTCAATTGCATCAATATCAAAACTTCTATCAGCTATGGTTGTCCTTGATAATTATATGCCGGACTCAATCATAACAATTACCAAAAAAGATGCGCGACGTTCGGCTCGCTCGATTTTCAGAACGGGGGACAAGGTAAAAATGCGTGATCTGCTTCACAGCGCCTTACTTCAGTCCGATAATCGCGCCGCCCGGGCTCTGGCTCGGACGGTGGCCGGAAGCATAGAGCGATTTGCTGAGAAAATGAATGAAAAGGCGGAAAAACTTGATTTGGACAATACGAAAATGTATGAACCATCCGGTCTGGATAAACGAAATCAATCTACTGCGGCCGACTGTGCCCGGCTGGTATATTATGCTATGCAGTATCCCGAAATTGCGCGGATAACCAGTCTAAAGAAGTATGAGTTCAAGCTTGTCAATCGAAACGGGCGCAAGAAAAGGTTAATTAATACCAACAAAATGGTCTTTTCCAAATACAGAGTTCTGGCCGGCAAAACCGGTTATATCATTGAATCTGATTATTGTCTGGCAACCATCATAGAAAACGGGGCCGGTGACCGGATTACGCTGGTTGTTCTGGGCTCACCCGGCCCGCAAACTCGTTTCAGGGAAGCCCGCCGATTGGCCAATTACTCATTCCGAAAAATCCAGCGATTGGCAAAAAATAATTAGCCAAAATATTAATCATACAATAAAATAAGGGGGAGCTATTTTAAGCAAAATTTAAGGGAGATGTGTCCCTAAAGAGATATTATGTTAACTTGTATATTGGATCATATTTTATCCTTATATAATGAGGGCTGACTTTTCGATTATTTAACAACCAGATTCAGAATTTTATTCGGAATATATATCTTTTTTATTATCGTCTTGCCGGTTGTATAAGCCTTTACTTTGCTGTTTTCCAGTGCCAACGCAATAATACTATCCTCTGAACTGTCTCTGGCCGTATCTATCTGATCCCGTAACTTGCCATTTATCTGGACGGCAATCGTGACTTCGTCAAAGGCTGTGGCGTTTTTGTCATATACAGGCCACTCAGATTTAAAAACTGACTCTGATTGGCCGCAGATCTGCCACATTTCCTCGGCGATATGCGGCGCCATCGGTGCAATAAGCTGAATAACCTTGAGTATCGAATAATTCACAAGCTTCTTGTCAGAAATATCAGAAGCATGAAAATCGCGAACAAATTCCATAAGCGCCGAAATGGCTGTGTTATACTGCAGTCGCTCGTAATCGTCGCTAACGCGTCTGATTGTCTGATTCAGCTTGATATATATATCTTTATCCGGCCCTGATAGCTCATCAACGTTAAAGTAATGCTTTAAGTCAACGGAATCATTATTAGAAAAACAGTCGGTTATTATATACAATTTTCTCGTTACGAATTTTTCGATACCTGTTATGACGTCATCCGACCAGAGAACCTCTTTTTCGCTGGGCGCGGTAAAAAACATCCCCAGCCGCACAATATCAATACCCCGTTTATCCATCAGGTCAATCGGGGAGACCGCATTTCCTTTTGACTTCGACATCACCTCGCCATTGACGTCGCTTACCATACCATGATTAAACAGTACTGCTGCCGGTTCGTCATCCTCAACCCAACCGATATCTTTCAGGAATTTCTGGAAAAACCGGAAATATATTAAGTGACCGGTAGCATGACTGATACCACCGATATATTTATCAACCGGCATCCATGCTTTCGCTTTTTCTTTGGAAAATGGCTGGTTATCATTTTTAGGATCAAGATACCTCAGGTGGTACCATGATGAGCAGACAAAGGTATCCATCGTATCAGGATCACGCTTTGCCACTCCCCCGCATTCGGGACATTTGACGTTCATATATTCGGGAACATCAGCGAGTGGTGATCGGCCCTTGGGCATATAACTCTCTACTTCGGGCAACAGCACAGGTAATTCATTTTCAGGAACGGCCACCTGACCGCATTTAGGACAATGAATAATTGGAATCGGCGCCCCCCAGTAGCGTTGGCGCGAAATCAGCCAGTCATGCAGTTTATAATTGACTTTTTTTCGCCCAAAACTGTTTTTATTGGCAAACTCAGTCGTTTTTTCTATCGCCTCGACGCCGAGGAGACCATTAAATTGCCCGGAATTTACCATAACGCCGTATTCGGTGAAAGCATCATCCATTGTCTTTAGATCAAGCGCATTATCTTTATCCGGGTGGATGACTATTTTAATAGGTATATCATATTTCTTGGCAAAGAGAAAATCGCGGCTGTCATGACCGGGGACGGCCATTACCGCACCGGTACCGTATCCGGCCAGAACATAATCGGCTACCCAGAGCTGGACTTCCTCGCCGTTAAACGGATTAACGGCATATTTGCCGGTAAAAACACCGTCCTTTTCACTATCGGCCGAAGTGCGCTCTATCTCAGAGCGCAGCAAGACCTTTCTGCGGTATTCTTCAACCGTTTCTTTAAATTCATCCTCAAGATTGAGGCGGTTTATTATCGGTGATTCAGGTGCTATTGCCATAAAGGTAACACCAAATATAGTATCCGGGCGAGTTGTAAATACCGGCAGTTTTTCTCCGGTTTCCTTAATGGTAAAATCGATTTCGGCTCCGGCTGAACGGCCAATCCACTCTCTTTGCATCGTTTTTACGTTTTCGGGCCAGTCGGGCAGCGTATCGAGGTCGTCAATCAGCCGGTCGGCATAATCGGTTATTTTGAAATACCACTGCTTCAGTTCTTTTTTCTCGACAACCGTTTTGCATCGCTCACATTTGCCGTCAACTACCTGTTCATTGGCCAGAACCGTTTTGTCTTCGGGACACCAGTTTACCCAGCCGGTTTTCTGATAGGCCAGTCCCTTTTTGAATAGCTGGACAAACATCCACTGCGTCCATTTGTAATAGTCAGGATTACACGAGGCAACCTCGCGCGACCAGTCAAACGAGACGCCTGTTGCTTTTAATGTGTCGCGTGAAACTTCAATATTTTTTTGGGTCCATTTAGCCGGATGGAGGCCGCGTTTAATAGCGGCTCGTTCGGCCGGCAGGCCAAAAGCATCCCAGCCAAAAGGATGAATTACGTCTTTGCCAAGCATCATCTGGTATCGGGCAACAGCGTCGCCTATTATATAATTTCGGAAATGCCCCATATGTATATCGCCGGACGGATATGCGAACATTACCAGCATATAGAACTTTTCACGTCGCGGCTTGTCCGGGGCTTTATAGAGTTCGGTTTCCGTCCAATATTTCTGCCATTTTGCTTCAACTTCTTTGAAGTTGTATGTTTTTTCGGCTGTTGTAGTCTTTCCCATATTATCCATCACGTATAAAATAAAATATTAAGCTTTGAATTTATAAGATTAAAATTCCTTTTTCAAGGATATTCGGCAGTAATTTGGCAGAAATTAGAGCCTATTGGCTATTTATCGCCCCGAAGATTGTTAAGAAATATTGTTCCGCCGGAATAGGCATTCATAACAGAACCCTTAATTTTTTCGATTCTATTCAAAGTGCCTTTCTTTAGTTTGTTTAAGACTGAAAAAGGCGTATCAAAAGCATAGACTGCGTATCGTGATAAAGTAAAGCCGCCCTCCCTCCCTTTCGTCATTGAAAGCGACAGGCCGTTTCGGTATCCAACCTTAGCCACAACGGACTCAACTTTGCCATTAAATCGTCCAAAAGGATAGCTAATAAAACTAACTTTCCGCTCTATTGTATCCTCCAGAATCTCTTTGGACCTGGTCAATTCGATTTTTAGCAGACGGTCTGATAATTGTGTCAGACATCGATGAGCCAAGCCGTGCGAGGCTATTGTAATATTGTTTCGAGACAATTCCTTGATTTGTTGTCGTGAAAGATGTTTCGATGGAAAAACAGACCCGGAATAATCCCAGCGATTGGTTTTACCGATGAAGTCCGCTGGAATAAATATGGTAGCCGTCAGGGACATTTCTTTTAATATCGGATATGCATATTGGTAAAATGTCTCATAACCATCGTCAAAAGTTAACACAACCTGATTATCTTTTTGGCATGAATCGATATAGTCGGACAAACCGATAAATTTAAAATTATTCATTTTAATAACTTTCAGAAGATTTTCAAATCGTTTTGGAGAATAATTATTAAGTCCGTTTAATAAACCGGGCGAACAATTATGAAAAGCCAGAATGGGCATAGATCTTGGAAACTTCTCTATATAGAATAATCGACTTTGTTCAGGTCCTCTTCGGTTCCTGGCCCCAGCGAAGTAATTGTCATTCCCTTAGATACAAAAGTTTTTCGGGCTATCTCAAGAATGTCATTTGGCTTGATACGATCAATGTCTTTTAGAGCCTTCTCGAGCGAGATATATTCATCACCCAAAAGCTCCTGCCGTCCCATGCGAGCCATTCGGCCATTGGTCGATTCCAGAGCCAATATTAGATGTCCCTTAATCTGCGCTTTAATATTATCCAGTTTAGCCTCTGGCTATCGGTTTTTCTTTACTTTTCTGAGTTCTTTCAGCGTCGTTTCAATCGCTTCGGGTAGATGTTGTTTGTCGGTCCCAAAATAAATCCCCATTAGGCCATTATCCCGGAAAAAATCGGCGAATGCATATATTGAATAGGCCATTCCTTTTTCTTCACGAATTTTTTGAAAAAGAACCGATGACATACCGGATCCCAGATAAGTGTACAGTCCCAAAAGATTGTACCGATCGGCATGACTGAATCGAATGCCGGGAAAACCAAGACAAACATGATTTTGCGCCGAATTATTGGTGTAAATATGTTTTGAAAAATCAGAAGGCGATGTGGCAGCCTCTCCCCGACTTCCAAAACCTTTGGGGAAATTAAATTTCTTTTTAACCAGGCCGACTAATTTGCGGTGCGACACATTTCCGGCCGCTGCAATGACTATCCGTTCTGACAGATAGTTTTCTTTCATGTAACCTTTAATATCTTTTCTGCCAAACGACAAAACATTTTCTTCAGTTCCGAGGATTGATCGTCCCAGCGGTTGGCCGCGCCAATAATTTTCCGAGAAATTTTCATGCACCAGATCAGAGGGATTTTCCCGGACTTCATGAATCTCCTCAACGATTACCGATTTTTCGCAATCGATGTTTTTTGGGGTCAGGGTGGAATTCATCAGTATGTCTGAGAGAACATCGATTGCCTGCTCAAGATGTTCATCGAGAATTACGGCCATATAGCAGGTTTGTTCACGAGATGTAAAGGCGTTGATATTGCCGCCCAAAGATTCCAACGATGATGCAATCTTTTTGGCCGAACGCTTTTTGGTACCTTTAAACAGCATATGCTCAATAAAGTGAGAAATGCCGTTTTCCTGCTTTCGTTCATCGCGCGAGCCGACATCAATCCAAACTCCAATAGAAATCGAATGTGCCGAAGGGACTTTTTCGCTAATAATTCTAAGACCGTCTTTTGAAACGGTCTTAGAATATTTAATAAGACTTTTTGTTGGCATAATTATTTTAAGAATTCAAAAGGACTTTGCGCGAAAGCCGTATCTTTCCTTCCGGATCGATATTGACAATTTTAACCTCGACATTATCGCCGACTTTGAAATAATCTTCGACTCTTTCAACACGTTTATTATCTATCTCAGAAATGTGAAGAAGACCGTCGGTTCCCGGTAGAATTTCGATAAAGGCCCCAAAATTGGTTATCCGGCGAACTGTTCCGCCATATTTCTTGCCAATCTCAGGTTCTTCGACAAGACTTTCTATCATCTCTTTGGCCTTTTCGCCGGCCTCACCACTAACCGAGGCGATAAGAACGGTACCATCGTCTTCTATATCCACTTTGGCACCGGTTGTTTCTATGATAGATCTAATCATTTTGCCACCCGGACCAATAACCGTTCCTATTTTATCAACACTAATCTTGATTGTCAGAATTCTGGGAGCATATTCGGATAGATTATCACGGCTACTTGAGATTGTGGCATTCATCTTATCAAGAATAAACAGGCGGGCATCTCTGGCTTTTTCAAGTGCCAGCTTCATCGTTTCTATATCAAGTCCTGAAATCTTGATATCCATCTGGAAAGCGGTGATACCCTGGGCACTGCCGGTTACTTTGAAATCCATATCGCCAAAGTGATCCTCATCACCAAGGATATCGGTTAGAATAGCGACCTTATCGTCTTCTTTGATAAGACCCATAGCAACTCCGGCTATCGCGCATTTCACCGGGGCGCCGCCATCCATCAGAGCCAGTGATCCGCCGCAGACAGAGGCCATCGATGATGATCCGTTCGATTCAAGAATATCGGATACCAATCTGATTGTGTAAGGGAACATTTCTTCGGTAGGAATAATAGGCTGCAGGGCTCTTTCAGCCAGAGCGCCATGTCCTATTTCACGACGGCCAACACCACGAATGGGACGAATTTCTCCAACCGAAAATGATGGGAAGTTATAATGCAGCATATAACTCTTGAATGATTCACCTTCAAGATCGTCCACGCGCTGCTCGTCCAACTTGGTTCCAAGAGTCAAAGCAACCAGGGCCTGAGTTTGGCCGCGGGTGAACAAAGCGGAGCCATGAGTCCGGGGAAGAATACCAACTTCACAGGTAATTTCTCTGATATCATCGGGACCACGGCCGTCAATACGGACGTTATCGTCGAGTATCATCTTACGCATCACTTTGGAATCGATATCATGAAGAATATCCCCGATGGTCATTTCCGATTCCGGAAATTCTTCGGCCAGAGATTCCTTGATTTCATCAGCAAATTTATGTTTTGCTGTATTTCGTTCATCTTTGTCAACAATCCGATTGAACTCGTCATAACGATTGCCGGCCATTTCGACAACCTTGTTTTTTAGAACCTCATCCGGTCCAACCGGAGGATATTCGAATTTCGGTTTGCCAGCCTTTTCCCTTAATTCGTCAATTTTGGCAACAATCTGTTTAATGTGATCGTGGCCAAATGTGAGCGCCTCTAACATTTCCGCTTCGGAGGTTTCTTTGGCGCCGCCTTCAACCATAATGATTGAATCGGCCGATCCAGCGATTATAATATTAATGTCCGACTGATCTAATTCATCAAAAGTCGGGAAAACAATAAATTGTCCATTTACTCTTCCGACGCGAACACCTGCAATTGTTTTTGTAAAAGGAATATCGGATATCGCCAGCGAGGCCGCTGTCCCGATAAAGGCCAATATATCCGAATCGTTTTGTTGATCCGATGAAAGAACAATATTATGACACTGTACTTCATTTTTAAAATCATCAGGGAACAAAGGCCGAACCGGTCGATCAATAACTCTCATTGAGAGAATTTCTTTTTCGGAGGGTCTTCCCTCGCGTTTAAAAAATCCGCCGGGAATCTTCCCGGCCGCATACGCTTTTTCCCGATAATCGATCGTCAGAGGGAAAAAGTCCTGACCCTCTCTCGGTTTATCGGTGGCGCAGACGGCTGATAATGTAACCGTATCGCCCAGTCTGACCATTGTTGACCCATTGGCCTGCTTGGCAACCTTGCCAGTTTCAATACTTAAAGTCTTTCCACCAATTTCAAACTCTACTTTACTTACCATTAATTACTCCTATTTCTCCCGCTTTACCGCCTGATACCAAGTTTTGATATCAACTGTCTGTAACTTTCAATATCCTTCCTCATTAAATAATCCAGTAACCGCCTGCGATTACCAACCTTTTTAAGCAGGCCGCGACGGCTGTGGAAATCTTTCTTATGCATCCTAAGATGCTCAGTGAGGGCATTAATATCCTCGGATAGAATCGCAATCTGTACTTCGGGCGATCCTGTGTCGCTATCATGCAAACGATGCTTGGCGACAATTTCTTCTTTCTTTTCTTTACTTACTGACAATTCTGTCATCTCCTTATTTCTTTAATTTCAAAATATTTTCTTTATCTTTCGTTATCTGTTCGACAAGTTTATCGGTGTTTTCAAATTTAATATTCTCGCGGACGAAGGTTTCGGGATAGCAAATCAATTCATCACCGTAAATATCTTTGTCGAAATCAAAGATATTTACTTCAACCGATTTTTCTCTTTCGGGGTCAAAATGGTTTTTTCCAATAAACATCATCCCGTTATAAATATTACCGTTATGCTCGGCCTGGCAGGAATAAACACCGTCAAAGGGAAGCAGCTTGCGCCTATGAAAATCTATGTTAGCGGTGGGATATCCAAAATTTTTGCCCAAGCCGATGCCCTTGATTACCTTGCCGCCAATCGAGTATGAGTGCTGGAGCATATTCAGTGCCAGCGATAGATCATGACCGGTAATCAAACGCCTGATTCGCGATGATGAAATAGGACGTCCACTGATAAGGATAGGATTGACAACCTCCAGATCAAAAGAATATGTCTTTGACAATCCCATCAAATCATTTATTGTCCCGGAACGGTTTTTACCGAACGCATGATCGTAACCAACTACCAATTTTTTCAAATTCAACTTTTTAGTCAGGTAGTTTTTAATAAACTCTTCCGCGGTCAAATTCATCATCTCTTTATTAAAATTCAATACAAACAGTTGACCTTCCATATATTTGGAGAAGAGTCGAACTTTTTCATCCCATGTTGATAAAAGTAGCGGAGGATCATCGGGTGTTACCAATACACGCGGATGAGGCTCAAAAGTGATGGCGACGGCTCCCATTTTCATCGCTTTAGATGATTCCATCAAGCGTCTCAGAATCTCCTGGTGACCGCGGTGCAGACCATCGAAAGTACCAATGGTAACAACGACCTCTCTTTTACCGTTGCCGTAATTATCAATATCTTTTATTACTTCCAAGCTCAATTCAATACCCTTATATAAGTAAAAAATGATTTGCCTTTATAATTATCCAGTTCCGAAGAACAAATCTCAGATTTGCCTATTGCCTTTATCTTTCCGTTATAATCTCTAAGACTAATAAATTCATCCGGTTGAAAATCTCCTTCAACACCCACAATATCCTGTTGTTGGGGGGACTTTCCGGAATTAATAAACGAGCCAAATTCTTCTTTAACCCTAATTGATGGAAACGTTAGGACCGATTCAATTGGCTTTATGTATTTTGATAAAGAGCCGTCTTTTTTAAAAAGTTCAACTTCTTTGAGCGTTAAGGCATTTGCCAAAGAAAAATTACCTACCCCGGTTCTTGTCAATCCGGAAAGATAGGCCCCGCTACCTATCAGCTCACCAATATCATTGGCTATTGTACGGATATATGTCCCTTTCGAACAGGTTACCCCAATATTCATTTTCGGCAATTCGAAATTAATTAATTTAATAGAATATATAAATATATCTCGTTCGGGAGTTTCAACAATTTTACCTTTTCTGGCTGATTTATATAATCTCTGCCCGTTAACTTTTACAGCCGAAAAGATTGGGACTTTCTGTTTTATTGCACCCTCAAAAGAAGATAGAATGGAGGCAATTTCAGTTTTGTTTAATTCGGGTACTTTTTCAAAAGGTGTTTCCGGACTAATTCCCTCGGCGTCGTATGTTGGAGAGCGCTGTCCCAGAGTAATTTCAGCCTCATATGTTTTATCAACATCAGTAATAAATCTGGCAATTTTTGTGGCTTTACCCAGACAGACTACCATCAAACCGGTGGCCCGCGGATCAAGTGTCCCGGTATGACCGATTTTTTTCTGCCCTAGCGATGTTCTCAGGCTGTCCACGACATCATGACTTGTCTGGCCGTACGGTTTATCGCACAATAATATACCGTCATACCGATGCATTAATCAGCTCTTTCAAATTATCAAGCAGTTTTTGCCGATTTATTTCCAGCGATGGTTTCATAACAAATCCCGATGCATTGCGATGCCCTCCGCCGCCAAAATACCGAGCTACCTTTGAAACATTTATGTCGCTTTTGGAGCGGAGAGATACCTTGACGCTTTTATCATCAAGCTCCTTTAGAAGAGCTCCGACCATAACATTTTCAGCATACAGGGTGTATTCGGCCATTCCGTCAAAATCGCTAAAGGAAGCACCATATTTTTCTATGCTCTCCCGACTTATTTCCATTAAACAAATTTTGCCATTTTCATAGAACATGGCACCTTCAAGCATTTTGCCAGTCATTTTTAATATGGAGGATGGTATCGAGAAATATATATCGTCACAGATTTTTCTTGGGTTGGCACCTGTTTCTATCAATAGTCCGACCAGTTCCATAGTTCTCCGGCTGGTTGATTCATATCGAAAGCGTCCGGTGTCGGTCATAATAGCTGCATATAACAATGAGGCGGTTTTTTCATCAATCGTATAATTAATTCCAAGAAAATACTCTGTTAACAGCTCAGCCGTTGATGAAGATGTTTCCTGGACCAGGACAATGTTCCCAAAACCGGTATTGTCCGGATGATGATCAATATTGATAATTGGAACATTATCCCCTATTAGTTTTTTCACTTTTCCTGATCTCTCAAGATTTGAGCAATCAAGCGCTATTATTAGATCAAACTGTTTCTTTGTTGAGCACTTATTAATGTTCTTCACTGCATCGACATCGGGAAGACTTTCATATAAGCCGGGAACCGAACCGTCATTTATCACCGCCACATCTTTACCATGTTCCAAAATGTAGTTGCGAAAAGCCAATTGCGAGCCAACCGAATCACCGTCTGGCGCGGAGTGTGAAACGATTAAAACCGATCTGGAATCTGCAACAGCCTTTTGAATATCGTTATATGTCTTCTGTACTTTTGTCCTCATCCTTTTTCGATATCTCATTTAGAAGCTGTTCGATTCTCATTCCCCGTTCAATTGATGGATCAAATTTAAATGAAATTTCCGGGATTAGTTTTATATTTAAAAGCCGTCCAAGCTTAAACTGAATTCTGTTTCTGTTTTTATTGAAATAATGCGATGCCTCGGTCTTTTGATTTTCATCGCCCAGAACCGAATAATATATGGTGGCAAATCTCAGATCATCGGTGACCTCGACATCGGTAAATGTTATCATGGCACTGAGATTGACGGCACATTCCTGCCCCAGCAGATTTCTGATATCGCGAAGCATTTGCGAACCAACTCTTTTTGAACGCTTAAACTGACGCATGGTTATAACCTATAATATTTCGACCTGGTAATCGGTTATATACATCTCATCTTCATTTTCTATCATATTGATAACTTTTGAGATTACTCGATCGGAATACTGTTTGTCATTGCTTACCATGGCGACTCCCAGACAGGCCCGGCGGTGACTGTCGTTATAATCTACTTCAGCAGCCGAGACATTAAGTTTATTTCGCAGCCTTGTCAGCAATGATTTTATCCTCCTGCGCTTCTCTTTTAATGAATTAATTCCCGGAAGATTTAACTCGATAACAACGGTTTCAATAATCAATCGTCACTCGCACCGTATTACTGTTCCAACTTTCGCGCAATCTCCTCAATTTCAAAAGCCTCGATAAGGTCACCGACTTTGATGTCATTATAGTTTTCCAGACCAATACCGCACTCATACCCAATGGTCACCTCGCGAACATCATCTTTGAATCGTTTTAATGAACTGAGTTCACCGGTATAAATTATAATGCCTTCTCTGGTAATATGAACATTATTTACGCGTCGAATGGTTCCCTCACGAACAAAACATCCGGCCACCACTCCGATTTTAGGAACCTTAAATACCTGGCGAACTTCAGCCAGACCGCCGAAGGTTTCTCTCTTTTCGGGAGTCAACATTCCCTCAAGAGCTTTACGAACATCACTTTCGACCTCGTAGATAACATCATATTTTCTGATATCGACCTTTTCTTTGGCAGCCATCTCGCGCGCTCTGGCATCGGGAGTTACATTAAAACCGATAATAATTGCCCCTGAAGTGGTCGCCAGAAGAACATCGGTTTCGGTTATCGCACCGACGCCTTTATGGAGGATCGTTGTGCGAACCTCATCGGTTCCGATTTTGCTGAGCGTATCTGCCAGAACCTCCGCCGACCCGTCAACATCGGCCTTAATAATCAAACGAAGCTCTTTTATTTGACCATCTTTGATTTGTGCATAAATATTCTCAAGAGTAGCACGCCCATAACCGCGACGGATTTCATACTCTCTTTTTATCTGGGCTCTTTTTGTCGATATCTGTCTGGCCTCCTGATCATCTTTAACAACCATAAAACTATCCCCGGCCTGTGGAACACCATTTAATCCCGTAAATTTTATGGGAACAGATGGGCCAATCGAATCCAGTTTTTTCTCACGATCGCTCAACATAACTCTAACTCGGCCATGATATGTCCCGGCACAAACCGGATCGCTCGTTTTGACAGTTCCCTTTTGAATAATAACCGTACAGGAGGGACCTCTCCCCCTTTCCAGCTTGGCTTCGATAACTACACCCTGTCCGCGAATAGTTGGATCGGCCTTAAGATCGAGGATTTCGGTCTGCAGAAGAATCATTTCCAGGAGAGTGTCTATACCCTGGCCGGTTTTTGCAGAAATCTCCGTCATTATGGTTTTACCGCCCCATTCCTCAGGCGATAACTTATAATTGGCCAATTGCTGCTTTATAGATTCCGGATTGGCTGTCGGTTTATCAATTTTATTTATGGCCACAATAATAGGGACATTGGCGGCGCGGGCATGATCGATTGCTTCGATGGTTTGAGGTTTGACACCATCATCGGCGGCAACAACCAGAACAACCATATCGGTAACCTGTGCACCCCGGGCTCGCATTGCCGTAAAGGCTTCATGCCCCGGAGTATCGATAAATGTTATATCACCGCCGTCGGTTTTTACCACATAAGCACCAATATGCTGAGTAATGGCGCCGGCCTCATCGCCAACGACATTCGTTTTCCGAATAAAATCCAATAGTGATGTTTTGCCATGATCCACATGTCCCATAACAGTAACAACGGGGGCCCGTTTACAAAGATTATTTTCATCTTCCGTATCACGGGCTTCCTCACCCACTTCTTCCTTTTCTCTAATATTGTATCCATACTCAAGCGCCAGCATCTCAATGGTATCAAGATCGAGCCTCTGATTAATTGTTGCCATCATGCCCATCTCAAAACATTTGGCGATTAACTCGGCCGGTTTTAATTCAAGTTTTCCTGCCAGTTCGGCAATGGTCATAAATTCGTTGACATCAATTGTTTTGCCGGCCGCAGCGCCTTCATCAATTTCAGATTTAAGCACTCTTTTGTATTTTTTTGTTTTTTTGGCTGTTCCCATGCTGGCCATAGTCGCCTTATAGCTTTTTACAACAGCCTTTTGATCAACCTTGCGAGCATCCCGGCGCTTTCTTTTATCACGTTTCTTCTTTTTCTTTGAAAATTTATCTTGTGGCGCAATCCCCGGGCGTTGAACATTAATATCAACCGGTTTAGGTGCAATCGAATTATCTCCGGAAACGGCTTTAGCTATCGTTGAATCTGTTTTGGGTTGCTTTTGCGTTTTCTTTGATGGGTGCATATGAGGCGGTCTTGGTCTGGATCGCTTCTTCTTTTGCTCAATATCCTTCTTAAGTGCGGCCTTTTCGGCGGCAAACTTAATCCTTATAGCCCGTAGCATATCATCGGTGGCAATCGACATATGCGACTTTGGCGTATGTTTCAATTCACGAAGGATTTTGAGAAGTGCATTAGAAGAAATTTTATAATCTTTTGCTACTTCATATATTCGTTTTTGGGCCATCTATATTACTATCCTTCCGGAATGTTTTATTCGCTCGTTTTATCTTCGGCGGCCTCTTTTTCCGCTACATCTTCATTTGAATCATCAGTATCTTCCGCGTCGACCTCTTCATCTTTAATCTCATCTTCAGAATCGATTTTCTCTAATTCCTCAGCCTCCTGTCGTTCGAGTTCCTCTTTGCGACGATTGGCTGCAATTTCCTCTACAAAATCACGGGCTCTAGTAATAAGCGTTTCGGCTTTCTTTGGTCCAATACCTTCAATTTTGGTAAGATCTTCAACTTCTGCTTTGGCTAATTGCTGAACCGTGCTATAATCAAAGGTAACCAATTTTTCTTTTAGCTTGGCGCCGACACCTTCCATATCACCAATCTGTACCATTTCCTCAGCTTCACGCTTTTTCATTTCATTATATTCGGTCCCGGACATGATATTAATTTTCCAGCCGGTGAGTTTTGATGCCAGGCGAGCATTCTGTCCGGCTTTGCCTATTGCCAATGATAATTTTTCATCTTCGACCGCTACCGTAATCGCTTCCTCATCCTCGAAAATATCAATCTCGATTACTTTGGCCGGGGCCAGAGCACGAGTGACAAACAGTTCCGGGTTGGCGCTGTAAGGGATAATATCAATTCTTTCATTATTCAACTCTCTAACAATCGACTGCACCCGGACACCCTTGATACCAACGCAGGCACCCACCGGGTCAATCCGTTCATCGGCCGAATAAACGGCCAGCTTGGTACGTTCCCCGGGTTCCCTGGCAATAGCTCTGATCTCAATCACGCGTTCAAAAATTTCAGGGACTTCCAATTCAAATAGTCTTTTTAGAAATTCGTTACTGACACGCGACAGGATAATCTGTGGCCCATTGGTCATCTTTTGTACGTCAAGGATATAGGCTCTTATTCTATCCCCCTGACGATATTTTTCACGCGGAATTTGCTCTTTGATAGGCAGTATCCCCTCGGCTTTGCCTAAATTAATAATAAGATTGCCTTTGTCAATCTGTTGTACTGTTCCGGAGGCAAGCTGTCCCACCCGCGTAATAAACTCATCGTAAATCTTATCGCGCTCTGATTCGCGAACCTTTTGTATGAGAACCTGCTTGGCGGTACCTATGGCGTTACGTCCAAACTCTTCGTCAACCTCGAGAAATATTTCCATCTCATCGCCCAGCTCGGCAGTTTTATCGAGTTCTCTGGCTTCATCTAGAAGAATCTCTGCCATTTTATCGGTTACTTCTTCCACGACCTTTTTGACGGCAATCATAGTGATTTCGCCGGTCTGGCGCGACAGCTTAAAACTGAGATTTTCAAGATCGGGATATCGTTTCTTAGCGGCTGCCAGAAGGCTTTCCTCAACATTGCTGATTACCACATCAAGGTCAATATTTTTTTCCCGGGCAATCAGTGCCAGGCCTTCAAGAATATCGTATGTCATTCATCTATCTCCATTAGAGAATTATTTTCCCCATTTTTACTCCGGCCAGCTCAATCTTTTTTGTACCTTCCTCGGTAAAAAGCTCGATACATAAATCATCAGCTCCGGTTAATTCGCCCATAATCGGAGACTGGTCGGCCTGATCAAACAGTATCTGCACCTGTTCCCCGATTCGTCTTCTGAAATCTTTGCTTGTCTGCAACGGCCGATCAAGTCCCGGCGATGAAACCTCAATATTATAACCATTGCGGAAAATATTGTTATCCTCCAGAACAACATCAATTGCTTTGGATAATCCGGCGCAGTCTTCCAGTTTGACGCCGTTGTCGGAATCAACGAATACCCTCACGGCATTGCCTTTCTTATAGCGGGACAATTTCAACTCCACCAAATCAAATCCTCTTTCCTCAATTGGGGATTTGATAAGTTCCGCTATTTTATTTTTCAGACTCATTGCTCAAAATTCCCAAAACATCAATCATCCAAATTGCATAACCTATTATTATAACATAATATTAAACAATCGACAAACAATTTGTGGCCGAATCAGTTAATCTGATCCAGCAGCTTTGTAACTTCTCCGGTCAGATTATCCATATCTATTAACGATTTTTCGCCAGTTTGACGGTTTTTTACCTCTATTTTGCCCTGTTTCAACGACTTATCGCCGATTATCAATTGTATCGGAATACCGATTAAATCGGCGTCGTTGAATTTAATTCCGGCCCGCTCGGTCCTGTCGTCGAGAAGGCAGTCGATTCCATTTGACGTCAATTCGGTATATATTTTCTCAGCGACATCTTTATGCTCATCTTTTGCGTAATTCAATGGAATAATCTCAACTAAATAAGGCGCAATATTCTTAGGCCATAGTATTCCGTGTTCGTCATGATATTTCTCAATCGCCGCCTGAGGAGTACGAGTAATACCGATTCCGTAGGAACCCATAAGAAACGGCTTTTCGTTGCCATCGGCATCAGTGAAGGTGGCATTCAAAGATTTTGAATATTTTGTCCCCAGCATAAATGTATTACCGACCTCAATACCCTTCCTGGCGTTCAGGATGCCATCACAATTGGGGCATTGTTCACCTTCGGGGGCGTCAATTAGATCGCCATTCTTGATTGCCTTGAAATCCCTATCAAAATTAACATTGATCGTATGAACTTCGTTTTTATTGGCGCCGACCACGAAGTTTTTTAGCTTCGGTACTTCATTGTCAACGATTAATGGAATATCTTTGGCCATACCTATCGGACCGGCGTATCCGACCGGACAACCGGTCACATCTTCCACTACCTCGGCCGGGGCCATCTCAATTTCTATCGCATCAACTTGATTCTTCAGTTTGGTCATATTCAGTTCACGATCCCCGCGAATCATCACCGCCACCGGTTTGCCGTCAGCGAGATAAATCAATGTTTTCACCAATCGATTAGCTTTTATTTTCAGGAAATCGGTAACCTCTTCAATCGTGGCGGCATTCGGTGTCGGAACATCTTCAGTTGCTTTCATCTCTGAATCAATTTCAGGTGGGTTGGCCTCGCGGAAAGTAGCCTTCTCGATATTAGCGGCATAGTCACATTTATCGCAGAACAGTATTACCTCTTCCCCGCCGGCGGTATCAACAATCAGCATAAACTCATGCGCCGCCTTACCGCCCATAGCACCCATGTCCGATTCAACCTTCTTGGTTTCAAGACCGGCTCTTTTGAATATTGCGAAGTAAGCATCTACCATCTTTTGATAAGCGACTTTGAACGACTCATCATCGATATCAAAAGTGTAAGCATCTTTCATTATAAATTCACGGCCACGCATCAGGCCGAAACGGGGCCGAATCTCATCTCTGAATTTCACCTGTATCTGGTATAGATTAAGCGGCAGTTGTTTATAGCTGCGAAGTTCACCGCGAATAAGAAAGGTAACAATTTCCTCATGAGTCGGGCCAAGCACCATATCATGCAGATGACGGTCTTTTAGCTTCATCAGTTCTTTTCCGGACGTTTCATACCGATTGGACTCCTGCCAGAGTTCAGCCGGATGAAGCACCGGCATCGTTATCTCGAGAGCACCGGATTTGTCCATTTCGTCACGAACGATATCTGAGAATTTCTTAATAACTCGTTGCATCAGGGGCAGATAAATATAAACCCCGGCGGCCAGTTTGCGGATAAATCCGGCCCGCAAAAGGAGTTGGTGCGAGATAAGTTCCGCTTCCGAGGGAACCTCTCTTAAGGTCGGTATATATGTTTGACTCCAGCGCATTTAAACCTCATTATAGTCTCAAGTAAAAGGTAAAAAACCAAGCTAACTTGTTAAACTATCCTATTATATCCTTTTGTCAATCAAAAAGTTTGGGCAGGACGACTGCA
>CBFCZE010000015.1:0-34426 GCA_965602655.1 uncultured bacterium | reverse complement strand
AAAAAGTGGTTTATGTAATAATTATAATTGGTTCAGTTATACTACAATATTTTGATAATTAATTAGAAAGCTTTAAACGGATTTTTATCTGATTCGTTATCTATTTAACGCCGGATTCGGACCGACAGGGCCGGATCGCCTCGAAATTTTTAAAGTATAAATCATGGCTGATAGCCATGTAATTATGATTGAGTATTAATATGGATTTTTCGGATGGAAATCTTGACGAACCGATTGGCCGGGCGGCTGAAAATATTTGCAGGGACGCCGATGCCGACATAATCGTTTGCCGCCGATCAATAATAGACGCCGCTTTTATAATGAGCAATCGGCAATTGAGTGATTGGGTTTATCTGGCTTTTCGTGAAGATGGTACAACAATTTGGCGAGCCCCGGATAAAAGCGGGATAGCGGTTGTTTCTGCTGAAGGAGAGATCAATATCACTCAATTGTAAGAGAAGGTGTTTGAAAACCTCGGCGATAAGAACTAATTATCTTTGCTCATTTCCAGGGTAAGTCTTTCCAACTCGTTGCTGGAACCGACCAGAACCAATATATCATTTTCAAGTATAACAGCATCGGGAGGCGGATTTATTTGCAGCTTTTGATTTGTTTTTTTAATGCCGACCACCGTCACCCCATATTCGGCTTTGATACCTGATTCCATCAAAGATTTGCCCCTAAAACGGCTACCCACCGGCACAGAAATCTCTTCCACACCGAGCCCCTCTTCGCCTAAAGAAGTCATCTGCATAAAATCAACAACATTTGGTCTGAGCGATGACATCGCCATTCGCATTCCGCCCAGAATATGCGGACTGACAACAGAGTCGGCACCGGCTCTTTTAAGTTTCCTTTCGCCGCCGGGGTTATCTGCTCGTGCAATAATAAATAGGTCCGGATTCATATGGCGGGCAGTTAAAGATAAATAGACATTATCTGCTTCACTGGGCAGAGTCGATACCAGAACTTTGGCTTGTTCGATTTTGGCCGAAATCAGCGTTTCGTCCTCAGTCGCTTCGCCGGATATATAATTATATCCGGCTGTATTAAGTTGATCCAGAGATGCCTCATTTTTTTCAATAACGACAAAAGGAACATTTCGGCTTTTATATTCTTCGGCGACCTGTCGTCCAACGCGACCAAAACCGGCAATAATATTATGTCCCTTTAATTTTCTTATTTTTGATTCCATCTTTCTTCTCCCAATAAATCTTCTGAATTGACCCTCAAGGATGACCTGGCCCAAAGTCGATGCGGCAAAAGTAGCACTGGCAACGCCAACCACAATCAGAATAATAACAAATATTCTGCCGCCAGTATGAAGCGGTTGGATTTCGCCAAAACCGACAGTTGAAAGGGTGATAACGGTCATGTATAATGCTTCCAGTGGTGTCATATGCTCAAAAAACGTAAATCCAATTATACCAACAACGACAACAATAAGTATTGCTAGAAGAGCCAACTGCAATTTTTTAGCGGGCGTTAAAGCATGATTATAATCATCCATTGGGAAATTATAGCTAACACAATAATTGTTGGCAACAAAATTTCAAGCAGTTATAAAGGAATTTGGGGGGTAAATATTATAAAATATTACTCTCGTATATCTTGAAAATTAAATTTAAACAGGTATTATGGAAAATAGTTATGGCCAATAAAAAAGAAAAATATAATCAGAACGGAGTTTATTATTATAATTCAAAATGTGAGCCTTTTTTTAATATGGCTTTTGATAATTGGCTTTTCGAAAAAATACAAAATAATAAAACATTCCCGCGGGTAATATTGAGGCTGTATACCTGGGAAAAACCAGCAATAACATTGGGATATAATCAAAATGCTGATAAAGTCATTGATATCAATAAGTTAGACAAGTCTGTTCCGGTAATAAGGCGGATTACAGGTGGGCGGGCGATATATCATGATATTTCGGAAATCACATTCAGCCTGACGGCCGATTTAAGTATTTTTCCCGAGAAAGATCGCTCATTGCCAAAAACCAATCAATTGATTTCGGAATCTGTTGTAAAAATTCTTAATTCCATTGGGTTTAAGTCTAACTGGGCGAAAAAATCGGACAGGAGTTTTTCTTCCTCTGTGACCAACCGGACAAAGTCATGCTTTAATTCCTATTCCCGTTATGAGATTTTTTCCCAAAAGGGTAAAATTGTGGCAGGTGCGCAAAGGCGAAAAGGAAATTATTTTATTCATCAGGGTTCAATAAAAATTAACGGAATCAATGATTGTCCGGCTATCGGGCAGAAAAATGAAATTGAAGGCGTTCATAAAGGCGAGAAAGGCACCAATTCGTATGTTTATACGATTGCTCAGCTTCGAAATTTATTTCCGGATACCTTTTCAGAAAGTCTAAAAATCCAATTAACCACGCATATGCTTGATAGGGAGCTTAATAGGGAGATTTGCATTATTGCCGGCAAAATAAATTTAAATATATAGAATTATTTATTTAAGATTTATTAAACAAATGGCCGTTTAAATTAGTCTGTAATATATATGAAATAAATAACGCGGCATAGTTTGAAAAAAGGAAAAAATCGCTTGACTTGTAAGTGAATTATTGGATATTTTACTTTATTGATTGTAAGATAGAAAATCTATTGAAGATTAGGAGAAGTAAGGCAACATTGGTAAGACATTTTGGTCAGGATTGAGTTTACCTCACACTCAGTCATTTCCTTGAAGCAAAATTATAAGAAATATTTCATTTGAAATTATATAAACAACGAAAAAAATAATGTTAGATAATTATAAGGAGGATAAGGGAATGAAAAGATTGACGAGAATATTAATTCTCTTCACCGCAATTTTAGCAATCTTTATGTCATTTTCCTTCAATACTCTGGCCGGAACCACAGGGAAAATAAAGGGGGTTGTAACTGATCAGACGACCGGAGATCCGGTTCCCGGGGCATCTGTCATGTTGGTTGAGACATCACTGGGTGCCATGACTGATCCCGACGGTAAATTTTTAATATCTTTGGTTCCACCCGAAAAATATGTCTTAAGAATAACCTCAATTGGCTATAATACTACGGAGGTTGAAAATGTGGAGGTTGTTACTGATATTACCACGGAACAAAATGTTGCAATGGGAAAATCGGTAACTGATCTTGAAACGGTTATCAGAGTGACTGCCCAGAAAAAGGGCATTGATAAGTATGTTCATAGTTCCAAAGTAACGATTAGCAGAAAAGAAATTGAGACGATGCCGGTTCAGAATGTTGACGAATTATTGCAGCAAACCGCCGGCGTGGTTACGACTAATGAAGGCGAGATTATCATTCGTGGGGGTCGTGCCGGTGAGGTCGCTTATATTGTTGATGGTGTTAGAATCGATGATCCTCTGGGCGGATACGGTCCTGTTAATCTTGGGTTGTCGCTAACTTCAGGTTCGATTCAGGAAATTAGTATTATCAAGGATGGCTTCGATCCCGAGTATGGAAACGCTCTCTCCGGTATTATTCAGATTACTACTCAGACCGGTTCGACTGAAAAAACCAATATGACATTTCAATATATGACTGATGATTTTGGCAGTCATAAACTGAATACATATTCTGAGAATTATGATCATGCATATTTTACGCTGAGCGGCCCTGATCCTATTTTTAGGGATAAAATCTTCCCGGCCCTGGGACTTAATTTTCTTGAAGATAAGGAAGTTACTTATTTCTTCTTTGCCGAGGTTACCAAGACCGGAACCCCTTACAGTTATGATGAATATTCATCGCCGACACAGGCCAAAAAATATCGTTCGTTTAGCCTATTTGGAATTGATATTCCGGAACGGCAGTATAACGATTATACAATTAATGCCAACATAATGATGAAGCCGTTAAATAATATGAAAATGATTTTTTCATATAAGACTAACGTTAATCGTCAGACGAGTTTCTCCAAAACTTATATGAATCTGCCTGGTGACTGGCAGTATCGCTATACTCCAAACACGGCACCGGTTGGTGAAATTAAATGGAAATCGTATGCGCTGGAATTAACGCATCAGCTTTCCAAGAATATGCATTATTATTTAAAAGCGTCTTATTACGATCGCGATGTTTTCTGGAGACCCGGCGATCCCAATAATCCTGGCAAAGGAATGGATCCGTCCGATTTTCTCCCGTATAGCGAACACGAAAGATTTGATGATAGAAATGGCAATGGGGTTTTTGATCCTCCGGAGCCAGTAATCAATATTTTCCCTGATTCAATGATTTATGGCCGCGATCTTTCAGCGCCGGCATATACCTATACTTTTGGAAATCCTTTGCTATTGGATAATATTCTAAATAGATATGCCTCTTATTACGTAAACGGCGGACCCGATATCGGCTACTGGTATTTTCCACTTTCGTATAATGCCCAGGGCGGTTATCTTTGGGACCCTAACACATTGGGATTACCCGATTTTCGCTTTAACAGCGGGCGTACTCCCGAGGGCGAACCCTTTATCGATTTAAACGGGAATGGTCAATGGGATTTTGGCGATTTTCTAACAGATACTAATGGCAATGGGGAGTTTGATTACGAAAGAAGAGATGTAATCAATGAGCATCAGGCGGAGCCATATATTGACGGTGACCGGAGTTTGGGTGAGCCGTTTAAAGATGTTAATGAGAATGGTATTTACGAGGAAGGTATTGATATATTTATCATGTCTGCTGATGAATCTATTAATCAGGATTTGGATAGAAATTCTCGATATACACCCCCGTTTAACGAGCTCTGGCAACCGGGTATTCCCTTTATTGATTACAATGGAAATGGCTTGTTTGACGGCTTTAATTATCAATATGATGTTGGCGAGCCATTCACGGATATTAACGGAAATGGCGTATATGATTATGGTGGTTCAACCAATTTCCTAAATGTTGGAAATTATGAAGCTGAAACGGTTTGGCATCATCGACGCGTCGAGCAATCTTCGCTGGAAGGCAGGGTTTATCTGCAGTTCGGAAACCATGAGGTGAAGGCTGGTCTTGAATTAAAAGAGGAACACCTGCTGAAACAGGATATTCGATCGTTGGAACAGCCGTATACCGGTCGTGATGATGGTGGATTATATCCGGGAATTGGCGAATTGAGAGATTTTTATGATTATTGGCCTTGGAGTGGAACCTTTTATATCCGGGATAACCTGGAATATGGTTCGATGATTGCCAGTCTTGGATTTAGATATGATTATTTTATTCAGACAAGAGGTCTTGAGAATGTCGCACGAAATGACGACCTTGGCAGTGGCATAATTTATGGTGACCGAAACAGGATTTCTCCGCGGATAGGTTTTTCTTATCCGATTTCGGACAAAGCTAAAGTCCACTTTAACTATGGACATTTTTATCAATTACCTGCATATACATATATGTATAGCAGGAATACAACTTCTACGACTACCAGAGACATTGTTGGTAACTACAATCTCGATTTTGTTAAGACAATTCAATATTCTTTCGGAATTAAATACGCTATTACCGAAGACTATACAATAGACCTTTCGGGATACTTCAAAGATGAATTTGATAAAATTAACACTGCCAATATAAGACTTGGCGGCGGTGCATTGGTAGTCCAGAGATATGAAAATCGTGATTATGGTCGAAGCCGCGGATTCGAGGTTACGATTGAGAAAAGAGGTGGACGTCTTATAAATGGCGAAGTCAATTATACCTATGCATTTGCCTATGGAAAGCAATCGCAGACAAGGGCCGATTATTGGTCAGAATTTGAACTGAATCGTGAATCGCTTTCCGAGAAACCGCTTGACACCGATATCCGGCACCAGTTAAATTGCGGTATTCAGTTGGTTGTACCTTTCACGATGAAGCCCCGTCTTTTTGGTATTCGCATACCAAGCGGTTGGACCTTCTCAGTGCAGGGATCATTTGAAACCGGTCGACCCTTTACGCCCGGGGACAGATATCCGAATATTAACATCGAATCCGGATTGGATATTCAGGAAAACTCGATGCGTTCGCCGGGTCGTTTGAATTTTGATGTGAAATTTGAGAAATATTTTAAACTGGTTGGTTTCAATTGGCGCTTTATTGCCTGGATTGACAATCTTCTGAATACAGAGAATACTCGGGGAGTTTATCGCAATACTGGCAGAGCCGATACTCAACAATCTGATGGTTATAATGTAAAGGGTGGAACGGCGTTCGATAAAGATCCATTTAACTGGGCTTATGGACGTCAAATTAAGCTCGGTTTACAGGTGAGTATTTAATTAGAAAAATAATAATTATGATATTAGAGGAGATAATATTATGAAGCATAGAAAATATCACACAGGTCTGATTGGCCTGGTGATGCTATTAATGCTACCCTCACTTGTATATTCACAGGCCAAAGTTGGCACGACCGGGCTTAATTTTCTGGAACTCGGCGTATCGGCCAGAGCCATGGGTATGGCCGAGGCTTTTACGGCTGGTGTGACCGATGCTTCGGCGGTTTATTATAACCCGGCCGGGTTACCTTATGTATATGGCAAAGAGGTAATGTTTACTCATATTTCGATGCCAGCCGGTATTAATTATGAGTTTGCGGCTATGGTATTTCCTATGGAATCCTTTAATGGAGTCGTTGGCATTGGAGTATATTCTTTGAATACCGGTGACATACTTTACACAGACTATTTTTACCTTATGGGTGCCGATAATAACAATGATAAGCAGTATTTCTCGGCCGGCGATTTTGCCTTTTCGGTCAGTTATGGTCGTTTTTTAACAGACAAATTCTCGATTGGAATTACGGCTAAGTTTATACATGAGGGATTGGAGTTGGAGACAACTTCGGGATGGGCCGCCGATGTAGGAACCTGTTATAATTCGGGTTACAGGAATTTTAAGATTGGAATGGCAATCACGAATTTCGGCCCCGATTTTAAATATGATATTGCCAATGCCCGACAATTTCCATTGCCGATGAACTTTAAATTCGGAGCTTCTATTGACCTGTTAAATTCGGATTCGCATCTGCTTATTTTGGGAGCCGACGGTAATCACCCGGCCGATAATCTTGAAAAATATAATTTTGGGGCCGAATATTGGTTCCAGGATAAATTTAGTCTAAGAATTGGTGAAAGATTTAATTACGATTCAGACGGCCTTACAGCTGGAGCCGGATTGCGTTTGCCGGTTGGGGAAGAAATTGAGTTGGCTGTCGATTACGCTTATCAGGATTTTGGTTATCTTACGCAGGTTCACCGGTTTTCCATTGGACTTGGGTTTTAATTATAGTGAAATGTGATATTAAATATAATGGAGGAATGGGATGAGGCAGTATTTTGTCATAATTCCCCTATTAATAATAGGTTTATTAAATATTTTTGCGGGCTGTGAAAGAGACATTAAGGGTCCACCGCGCATTAATATTAAACCTATTGTTAACTTTATTAATATTCCGGTAGAAAGCGCACTCTTTTCATCGGATACTACAATCTATTGGTATGGGACTGATGTTGACGGATTTATTGATTCTTTTTACTATGCTGTTGTCAGACTTTCTGATGTTGGCAGCGATCCTGATGCCTTTTTGGCGGGCGGTGGATTACCGACTGATCCTATAGATACGAGTATTTGGTCCCCCATAGAGGTTACACTTGAAAATACCGGTACCAATGCCAGAATTCAAATGTCGGCGGATGTAAGTGATCCCGTAAGAACCTATGTGACTTCCTACGTTTTTCTTCTTGCGGTCGATAATAAAGGTGCCAGATCTGATATTGTATATCGTTCCTTCGCCAAAAATAACCATTTCCCAAACACAACTGTTATTGTTCAAGGTTATAGAGATCCTTATATAAATGCAGTTTCCGATGTGGGAATCATTGAAGGTGTGACTATTAATTTTGATGGCGAAGATAGAATCGATTATCCTCGAAATCCACCTCCTTTTGAATATCGCTGGAAGATTTTTGGTCCATTGAATGATTCTCTCAAAGATTTTATAGATTCTGCTTATATTGTAGAGACATTTGTTGATCTATATGGTGACTTTTACCAACATGGCGATACGCTTCGTTATTTCAGTCGCCTGGACACAGCTTTTGTCGATGACACGGATGTTATTGATTCAATTTATACGGTTTGGAATATATTTCCGGTCGATGAGATGTTAGGTGGAAATCCTTACGGAGTTTGGCAGGATGCCATGTTGGGAATTGATCCTAAAATGGATTCTCTGGCGCTTGATAGTACTGATCATTATAAATTAGCTGATTTAACACTTTTGAACGATTATATTGTAGATTCATCGAAAACTCCGAATTGGACCTTTAATACGCGGGTCAATGTTTATGATCTTTTTAGTAAAGAAAATATTCCTCCTGAGGCTGATACAACGCGCATGATGAGTTTCATGGTTTGGTGTCAGACTCGAGATGATGCTCATGTCCCTGATCCCGTCCCGGATTTTAGATATATTACGGTTATTGAACCCAAATTTGAAAGGGATGTTGTAATTCTTGACGCCGGTATTTATGATCGAGCGAGCGTGCATAATTGGCCGATTTTTCCAAGGTCGCCCTGGGATATTCCGGAACCATGTATACCTTTTCCTGATACATCCGGTCCTGTCATTAGGAATGTTCTTGGCGAGTTCATCAATGATTGGAAGCCAGGGTCGTTTGATACTGAAAACATACTTCCTGATGATACATTATGTCCCGATAACAATCCTGTTGACTGCGGAGAGCGCTTCCTGTGGGTAACAATGAATTGTAGAAATGGCACGACACAGGATTATTATCCAATATATGCGATTAATCCATATTATGATTCAGGGTATGCAAGTGTTACCTTGCGTGAAATATTAAAACACAAAATTACGATTATTGTTAAAGACAATACCTCTTATCCTGTCGGTTTCGAAACTATTGAAGGACTTTCAGTTATTGACGGCATTAATTCAGGGATGAGTGCCTGGGTAATGGCACGAGCCGCCGCCGGCGAGGGATTTGTACAGGCTGGAAACAGACCAGATGTCGGCGCAGTTCTACCATACTATTTCGGGGTCGAAGGCCTTCAGCAAACTGGATGGCAGGAACGAACCGTCGCCAATGGTGATATAAGAATTGAAGATTTTATTGGGGCGACTTCTTTGATTCCAGATGAGTTACCGGATCTACTAATTGATACAACAAGACTGGAATCCTTTTATCTATGGGATTCAACTCGCTGCGATAATCCGGAGTTGCCTTGTTATCCGTTCAGGGATCTTGTTACCGGCGAGATACTAACCGGGGCCATGCCGGAGGTGGGATATGTGGAAAGAGGGCTTGGCACTGAGCCATTGTACCTCTATAAATCAAAGTGGGGCAGTGATCCGCCTACATATATTGATAAACGCGAAGGTACGGTGGTTGCAATTCGGTATGAGTATAATTTGCCTCCTTATTTCAGAACATCGCATTTCAACTTCAATGTGATGGCGATGGATGAGGTCTCGGCCAGACAGGTTTTTGAAGCTATGATGGATTGGTTGTCGTACCAGCCATATATTAATGCCGGCAAAGTCAATGCGAATTACTTTGGCACTGATGCCAAGAAATTCAGAAGTATCAGTCGTCGCCTGCATGAACTGAAAAAGCAAGGTTTGCTGCCATCTATGAGTGAACTATAATATTTAAGATAATATTATAAAAGCCGGAGATATGAATTTATCTCCGGCTTTTCTATTTGAGAGCAGACGATATTGCCTGAATTGTTTGGTGGTTCGGGAATTTGTCAAGCGCTATTTGTGAAACATATCTGGCCCTGTCTATTTTTCCTGAAAGACGATAACCATTGATTAGATTTACATAGGCATCGGCCAATGACGAGTCATTTAATAAGGCCAGATTACTCATCTGGATAGATAGGCTCAAATCATTTTGCATTCCATAAATAAACCCTAATTGATAAGCCGCCTTCCCTATTATCCGATGGGACATTTGCCAACCAGCAGGACCGGAATAGGTAAAAGCCCGATCATCGGTTTCGGCGGCAACGGTTGTGGTAGATATGACGGTAATAAGGTTCTCTATGGCCAAATCATACATCTGCCAATTAGAATATATAAGGCCGGCTTCCAGACGAATCCTTGATATTTCCGAAGCCGATATTAATGCTTCCTTAATTGTTTTCTGTAAACCAAGTGTATCATAAAGGATAGCTTGATTTCTCATCTTTATTAAAATAGCTTCGGTGTGGTACGGTTTCAAAGCAAGGGCCGAATCAGCAAATTCGACAGATGACAAATGTTTACCATTTATAAGGTAGAGAGAAGCGATGTTCGCATATCCGTCGGCTCGATTGGGGAAAAGTTCCATTTCGCGCCTGAAATAATATTCGGCCGAATCGCCATTTCCCTGCCTCAGGTAAGCCACACCCAGATTAAGATAGGCATCAGGGAATTGAGCATTGTATTTAAGCAATTGTTTGTATAGATTGATTGCTCTTTTGTAATCACTCTTATATAGATAGTAATTACCCTGATTAAAAAGTCCGCCGGAAATATTTATTGATTGGGCTTGCGGCGATGGAAAATAAGAAAAAACAAATGTAACTATGCCAACAATAAGTGCGATTAAATGTATTTTCAGGCTCTTTATCCGCTTGTCTATATTTAATAAATATGTAAATCCATATGATGCAAAAATTATCATTAAAGGTACAACCGGCAATCTGAAACGCGCATTGATAAAAAACAATGATATTAGAAGTAAATAGGCGAATATTTGTATCAGCACAAATTGAATTTGTGAATTCATCTCTCGTTTAATAATTAGAAAAAACAAAGCTATTGCTACCAGAGCCAGAATTAGGGCAAAATTGACAGGAATTAATTTTAATACCGGATTATTGTCAAAGAAAATTCTCAGATCTCTGTTATTTGATATCTCCAGATTATTAAAGCATAAATAAAGTTTGTGTACATATAACTTTAGAAAGCTGATTTTATTTTCAGTTATCCAATCAATTCCTTTATTATACCAGAAGTTTGATATTTCCGAGGCTTTCAATTCTCTGCCAGTTTCATTTTCGGCGATGTAGTTAATATCTTTGATCTGCCAGTTGTGTCCCAAAGGGGGTGGCATTGAGGCCGATGAGCCGTCGGCGGTGGCGTTGTTACCTATATAAAAATTTATGCCTCCCGATGATGATATCAGTACAAAATCCTCGGCAACCATTAGGTTGCGGACCGTAATCGGAAGAATTATAATAAGTAAAGAGCCAATCAACATTATGCTTTGTGAAAATGATTTTATTAGATTCCGGTTACTTATAAAAAGCCAAATTATATAAATAGGTACCAAAGCCAGAATTGTCGGTTTAGTCATAACCGCCAAACCCAATATCAGACCGGTCAGAACATACCATCTGGTTGCTTTTGTCTTCATTGCGTTGAGAAAACAAAGAATCGATAATTCAAATAGAAATGTAAAGAGACCGTCAACCAGCAACTCACTTTCAAAATATATCGCTATTGGGTAAACAGCATGAATCAATGCGGCAAAAACAGCCGTCTTTTTACCAAAAAGTTTGAAGGCAATTCGACCGGTGACGTACACGGATAATATTCCGATTAAAAACCCGAATATCCTTGCTATAAATATTGAATTTCCAAAAACGGCATACAACCCACCCAATAAATAAATATAGAAAGGTGCCCGAAAGAAGGCCTCCTGACCAATTACGTTCCCATTGGCGATGGATTGGGCCCAGTAATTATGAAAAAGCGAATCGACCAGCAACTGATCCCATTGTTCGTCATAATAATAAAATAATAGAAATATCCCTCGAATTATTCCGGCCAGAACTAAAATGGCAAATAAAGGATGATTGCCTAATAATGCCTGGATTTTTCTTTTCATAATCATTAAAGATAATCAACTTTTTTCGGTTTTACAACTGCAAGCTGAAACTGCAAAATGATTCCTGTTTGCAACTTTCAGCATCATGGGCAAGTATCAAAAAATACCTGAGTTTTTAGCTGTTCAATTTTTACTCACCTTTTATCTTTTTTGTAAGCCCATTGATATCAATAAGATAGCAGTCGCTGATTCTCTACAAGTCAAGGGATTATTAGAAATTTCAATGATTTTTTCCTCAGGCATATCTGTTGCTCAAAGCATACCTGGTTTTTATTTAAGGAGATGAAATGTCACGTCAAATTAAATTTATATTGGTCGTTTCAACGCTAACAGCAATCTTTCTTTTTGGAATAGGCTCCGTTTCGGCCGTATCTTTGTCACCATCGATTTTAAAATCGCTCGATTCTTTCCGAAATTCAGAGTCGGATTCAATGGTGCATGTTATTCTGTTTGTCGAAAATGACAAAGCTTTTTCCACGCCCAGTAAGGTTGCGTCATTCAAAGCAATGAACTTCAGAACAAAGCATAAAATGGTTATCAACGATTTAAAAGTCAAAAACTCGACCCTGATTGAATCGATTAGCGCCCAAATAACAAGTATTAATCCGGGCGTTCAAATAAAAAGATTCTGGATTGCGCCGGCACTGGCTTTTGAAATTCCATTTTCGAAAATTGATGATCTAACAAGAATTCCCGGTGTTGCCTCCATTATTGAAGATGGCGCCATTGAATATATGCAACCGGTCGAAACAATGCCTTCTGCCTTCAAGACAAATGGAAATTACAGCCATTTAGAAGCAATGAATATTCCGGCCTTATGGAAAATGGGACTTGATGGCTCCGGTCGGCTTATTTGCAACTTCGATACCGGCGTCGATGGCGAACATCCGGCTCTTCAGAGCAAATGGCGCGGTAACAGCACTTCCGTATCAGCCAGCTGGTTCGCGCCGCATCAGACCGGGATTACTCCTCAGGACCCTGTTGGTCACGGCACGCAGACAATGGGTATTATGGTTGGCGGTACCGATACCGATACAATCGGCGTTGCTCCCGGAGCCGAATGGATGAGCGCTGCCGTTATTGATCAGGGACAGACGCTGAGTAATACAATATCAGATATTCTAAGCTCTTTTGAATGGGTCGTCGATCCGGACGGTAATCCGGAAACGGTCGATGATATGCCTGATGTAATTTTAAACAGCTGGGGAATCCCGACTTCAATTATGGAGCCATGCGATGAAACTTTCTTCCAGGTAATCGACAATGTTGAAGCGGCCGGTATTGTTACTATTTTTGCGGCCGGTAATGAAGGCCCCGAGCCATACAGCCTGCGTATTCCAGCCAATAGCGCCAGCTCCCCATTGAATTCCTTTGCGGTCGGAGCCATTGATCATAACACAAATCTGATTGCTTCGTTTTCGAGCCGCGGTCCCTCCAGTTGTGACAGTTCAACTATTAAGCCGGAGATTGTAGCGCCCGGTGTCGGTATCTATACTACCGCCAAAGGCGGCGGGTATCGGTATTCAACCGGTACGTCCATGGCGGCTCCGATTATTGCCGGTTTAGTAGTACTGATGAGACAATACAACCCGGACGTAACGGTTGAGGAGATTAAGAATGCTATTATCGAATCGGCCGCAGATCTCGGTTACTCGGGCGAAGATAATGATTATGGCCACGGTCTGCCGGATGCGGCCAAAGCTCTGGCGTTATTGGCAAGACCGACCTCACCGGAAATCAGAATCGCCGGGACGATTATTGGCGATGATGGTATTGCCGATCCTGAGGAAACATTCGACCTTTATGTAAGATTATGTGCCGTTGCCAATTCTTTTGACTCGCTGACCGGATACTTGTATTGCAATGATGCTCGGGTGAGTATTATTGATAATCAGGCCCCGTTTATATTTCCCCCGAATAATGTGCAGTCGGCAAACATTTCTCCATTTTTAATAAATGTAAATGACCAGATATTACATGGTGAGGTTATTCCTTTTAGATTGACCATTGATCTGCCGTATGGCATACCGTATGATACGTTGACTTTTAATCTGACCGTAGGTACTCCGCCAAACGGTAATATGTTTACTCATGTTTCCTCCTCTGTCGAAATGACCGTATCCGATTTTGGACAGTATGGGATGGCTGAAAATTCAATATATCCAGCCGGGGGCCGAGGGCTCAGATTTTTTGGATCAGAGAATCTGCTGTATGAAGCCGGTATTATAATTGGCCGAAATTCATTGCAGCTATCATCATCAATAAGAGATAGCCTTGGTCGCGCCGATCAATCCGATTTCAGCCCGGTATCTGATATTATAGTTGACTATTCTGCATCAACTGAAGGATTCAGGACCTATGCCGAATACATCGATTCCAAGGCCGATATTCAGATTCCGATAACAATCGGACAAACTATTATAAATTATAATAATCCCGGAGAAGATCAGTTTTTAATAATTAGATATTTTCTGAAAAACAACACCGGTGAACCGATTACCGATTTATCATTTGGGTTCTTCTCCGACTTCGATCTCTGTCAGACAGGCGATCAGATTGGTATCCTGAGCGAGAACAATCTTTATTATCAAATGTCCGATCTGTACACCATAGGCGTAATGCCTTTGACCGATGTTAAAGGCATTTTGGCTATTGATAACGGAAGTCAAAAAATGAATATCTCTAAACAGGATAAGTTCGGGTACTTGAATCATGTCGGAACCGATGTCAACAGCGCCGAACCGGGTGACTGCATGTCAGTCCTGTCATTCGGTCCATATAATATTCAACCGAATGATTCGGTGGAAGTTTCACTGGTTATTGCGATTGGTGAATCGTTGACAGACGTTCAGTATTTTGCTAATCTTGGCGCCGAGAGATATTTTGGATATACCGATATTGAAAATCAGGCCAATGTTCTGCCGGCCGATTTTGAGCTGGGGCAGAATTATCCGAATCCGTTTAATCCTTCAACTTCGATTTCTTTCCAGATTAACAGAGCCACCCACGCCAGATTGTCGGTAATAAATATTTTGGGACAGGAAGTATCGGTTATCTTTGATGAATATGCCCAGCCCGGAAATCATACGATAAGATGGGATGGTGTCGATAAAAATAATTCAAAAGCCGCTTCGGGAATATATTTTTACAGGCTGGAAACCGATTCGTCGGTTGATACCAAAAAGATGCTGATGCTTAAATAAAAATGTTTTACAATAGGCGGGACCTTTTAATCCCTAAATAAAAACCGTTTATAATCCTGCCAAAAAAGCTGCCTTTGCCGGGCGGCTTTTTTTTTGTATATTCATAAAAATGAAATTAATATTTATAAAATATTGATTGGCAATTATAAGGAAAGCGGTAGATAATATGAGCGGTCGTTTTATATTTGGGCAGTATAAACCATTCGATTCGTATGGACATCGCCTGGACCCGCGCGGCAAAATATTGTTCGGGCTGTTTCTTATGATACTGGCTTTATTTACACAGTCGGCCATGTTTTATTTGATAATGATAATTGGTCTGATTAGCTTATTAAGATTCTCCAAAATAAGTTTTGGTTTACTTATAAAAAATATCGGACCATTTATAATTTTGGTTTCTATTACGGCTGTCTATCATTTAGTATTTTCCTCGAGAGAATCGGCCGAAATTATTAACCTTTTTGGTTTTAGTTTAACCAGCGGCGGCATTGAAATGGCCGTTGTTTTCTCACTGAGGATTATTTTGTTTGTGGCTATTGCCTTTCTCATGGCTCTGACAATTGCGCCATCAGAGATGGGAGAAAATCTTGTATATTTTATAAAACCGCTCAAGAAATTAAAAGTCCCGGTGAATGATATAGGATTAATTATTTTTATAGCAATGAGATTTATCCCGGTTTTGGCCGAAGAGTTTGAGACAATTAAAAAGGCTCAGATTATCAGAGGTGTAAATTATTCCGGGGGATTAATGAATCGGGCGAAAAAGGCTCTGGTTTTATTAATTCCTGTTTTTCAATCGGCTATCCGAAGGGCCGATGATCTGGCGATTGCAATTGAGTCACGGGGGTATATCAGTAGTGCCGAAAGAAGCTCGCTTCGACAATTTCGATTTATCGGACGGGACTGGATTTTTATTGTTGTTTCCATAGGTTTGACGGTATTAATATTTGGAATTATCGGACGCAAATAAATGCCGAAAAAAAACATAAGGCTGGACATAGAGTATGACGGGACCGGATATTCCGGGTGGCAAATTCAGCCGGATGCCCTGACTGTTCAGGGTGAAATAAAAAAGGCAATAAGCATGGTAACCGGGCAGGAAGTTGTTTTGCATGGTGCCGGCCGAACCGATGCCGGGGTCCACGCTTTAGGTCAGGTCTGCAATTTTTTCATCGAGCATGAGCTGGCGCCGGAAAGATTTTGCGACGCGATAAATTTCTATCTTCCCCAAACGATTATAATTACAAAATCTTCTCATGTATCAGATGATTTTGATTCTCGCCGTTCGGCACTCTGGCGGCATTATCAATATATTATCGGGCGTAAGAAATCGGCCCTGTTTTTTAATCGCCGCTGGGAATATTTGTATCCTCTTAATCTTGGCAGAATGAATCGTTTGGCAACATACCTTTTAGGGAAAAAAGACTGCTCGGCCTTTTGTACTGTTGCCTCATTAAAAAATAATAATGATTGCGACATTATCCTGTCCGGCTGGAGTGAGGATAAAAACTCATTATATTTTGATATCAGGGCCAATCGGTTTCTGCATAGTATGGTCAGGTCAATTGTCGGTTTGATGATTGAGGCTGGTCGGGAGAAGGATTACTTGACTTTGGAAAATTTTAGGGATATTATAAAATCGGGCGACCATACCAGAATAGAAAAGGTTGCCCCGGCAAAAGGATTATATCTGGTTGCCGTTGGATATTAAATTTCGGGAGATAAAAATGAAGCTATTTATTGACACGGCCAATCTTGAGGAAATAAAAGAGGCCGCCTCGATGGGAGTTCTGGATGGTGTTACCACCAATCCAACGCTGATGTCAAGAGAGAAAATGCCTTTCAGGCAATTGCTGAGTGAAATATGCAGGGTGGTTAGTGGACCGGTGTCGGCCGAAGTCGTCGCCCTCGATGCTGAAGGAATGGTAAAAGAAGCTGAAGACCTGGCCGGTATTGCTGATAATATTACTATCAAGATACCGATTACGATTGAGGGACTGAAAGCTATCAAGACGCTTTCCGGTAAGGGAATTATGACCAACGCCACGCTCTGTTTTTCATCGATGCAGGCGCTATTGGTGGCCAAGGCCGGGGCGACATTTGTTTCGCCGTTTGTGGGGCGTCTTGATGATATCTCTCATTACGGAATGGAGCTTATTCAACAGATTGTAACCATTTATGAAAACTATGCCTTTGAAACCGAAGTTTTGGTCGCCTCCATCAGAAATCCGCTTCATGTTGTCGATGCCGCATTAATGGGTGCCGATGTGGCCACGGTGCCATTTAAAGTTATAAATAATCTTATAAAACATCCTCTGACCGATTTGGGCCTGAAAAGTTTCTTAAAAGATTGGGAGAAAGTTAACAAAGGATGATTCCGCGTTATACATTGCCCGAAATGGGCGCCCTCTGGGAGGATGAAGCGAAATACCGGTCCTGGCTGGATGTGGAACTGGCGGTCTGTCGCGTAATGGCCGAAATGAAACTGATTCCGCAGAAGGCGTACCGGACAATTAAGAAAAAGGCTGATTTTAATATCAACCGGATTAATAAAATAGAGGCTGAAACCAATCATGATGTTATTGCATTTTTAACATCAGTTGCCGAATTTATCGGACCTGAGGCAGAATATATCCATTTTGGAATGACTTCATCGGATATGCTTGACACGGCTCTTTCACTTCAAATGAAGGCGGCGGCTAAGCTAATCGACGCCAGGATAGTGACCGCCCTGAAAAAAATTAAAAAGCTGGCACTTAAGTATAAAAAAACTCCAATAATCGGTCGAACGCACGGCGTTCTGGCCGAACCTACCACTTTAGGATTGAAATTTGCCGTATGGTACACCGAATTGAAACGGGGGAGAGAACGGTTTAAGGAGGCTGCCGATACGGCCGCCGTTGGCGCTATATCCGGGGCGGTTGGCAATTTTGCCAATATTGATCCCAAAATAGAGGCCAGAGTCTGCAAATATCTGAAGCTAAAGCCGGCCGAAGTATCGACCCAGATAATTCAGAGAGATCGACATGCCGGTTATATTTCTGCTCTGGCTATTCTGGCCTCCTCCATTGAAAAATTTGCCACCGAAATACGTAATCTTCACCGGACCGAAATAGACGAGGTCTGTGAAGGATTTGCCAAAGGGCAAAAAGGTTCCTCGGCGATGCCGCACAAGAAGAATCCGATTGCGGCTGAAAAACTGTGTGGGTTGGCCCGTTTGCTGAGAGGTTACTCAATAGCGGCAATGGAGAATATTCCGCTCTGGCACGAACGGGATATTTCACATAGCTCGGTTGAGCGAGTAATAATTCCCGACAGTGCCATAATCATCGATTATGGATTAAACCTGTTCAATGATCTTCTGGACCGACTTACGATTAACGAATCAAAAATGATGGACAATATTTATCTTTATGGCGGCATTGTTTTTTCACAGAGATTGTTGCTCAAACTGACGACAGTTCTGGGTGATCGGGATAAAGCCTATAGGATTGTTCAGCGGAATGCCATGAGTGCGTATAAAAGCGATGTCGGTTTTAAGGAGCTAATTTTAAGGGATAAGGATATATTAAAATTGGTAGATTCTGATGAAATAGCTGAATGCTTTGAGATAGATTACTATCTAAAAAATGTAGACAAAATATTCAAAAGAGTATTTAAGTAATGATTGCTATTTATGGTCTGAAGTTTATTATAATTGGTCTCGTGCTGACAATCGCTTTCTCACTCTGGTCAGCGTCCAGGGATTCACTATTTCTATTTATAATGGCGATAATTTTCGCTTTTATAACATTATTTCTGGTATTTTTCTATCGAAATCCTAATAGAGTAATTCCCGAAGACAATGGTCTGATTTTATCGATTGCCGATGGGAAAATATTGTCGATTCAAGAAATTGATAACGATTTCATCGGTGGTACAGGGAAAAAGGTATCAATATTTCTGTCGGTTTTCGATCCGCATATTAATCGAATTCCAATTGACGGCAGGATTGAATATGTAAAATATTTTCCCGGGAAATTCTTCAAGGCTTTTGTTGATGAAGCCTCGGATAATAATGAACAGACCGAAATCGGTCTTGATTTCGGTTCCGGCAAGATGATTTTTAAGCAGATAGTAGGTATTTTGGCGCGAAGGATTGAATATGATCTGGATGAAGGTCAAAAGGTAAAAGGCGGCGATATTTTCGGTATGATTCATTTTGGCTCGCGCGCCGAGCTTTTTCTACCGGGTAATATTGAAATTACTATTAAGCCGGGCCAAAAGGTTAAGGCTGGCGAAACTATAATTGGGAAAATAAAAAATTAGCAAAAGGCTGGATTTATTGGTAAAACATAATTACAAAGGCATCCTTCCCGGTTCGTTTACTATGGGCAGTGTTGTCTGTGGTTTTTTGTCGATTCTTTCGGTCTTTGAGGGGGAGTTGATTACAGCTTGTTGGCTGGTTATTTTAGCCGGCTTTTTGGACGGCCTTGATGGCAAAATCGCCCGTCTTTCCGGGGCCACTTCGAAATTTGGCGTTGAGTTGGATTCACTAGCCGACTTTCTATCTTTTGGTATCGCCCCGGCCGTGATCATCTATGTGGCCAAATTGCAGACGCTTGGTAAATGGGGCTGGCTGATAGGCGTTGTTTATATTATGGCCGCCAGTTATCGCCTGGCCAGATACAATCTTTTCGCTACCATTAATGAAAAAAAGGATTTTATGGGTTTGCCGGTTCCGGTCGCGGCACTGTCACTGGTTACCTATCTTATTTTTTGCGACTATCTCTGGGGACAAATAGAATACGGACAGTATCTTATATCGATGATAATTCTGTTTTCGGCTTTAATGGTTTCGCAGGTTGAGTATGATTCGTTGCCCGACCGCTTTAATACGGTAAGAAATCGAATAAAAATAGCGATTGTCGTCATTGCGGCCATTGCGGTTCTGGCAAATCCACAACTTTTATTGTTTCCAACTTTTGCCTTATATGTTATCTTTGGACTTGTTCGAGCAGCCTACAAGTATTTATATCTTGGGGTGGGGATGGTAAAACGGAGGCAGCTTCGAAGTCGGAAAATTAAAAAAACGGAGAGGTTTGATGAGCAATAAAAAGGCAACGATTTTTGTCAGGTTAAAAGATGGCGTTCTTGATCCTCAGGGTATAACTATTCAGAAAGCGATTTTAAATATGGGGTATGATCAGGTCACATCAGTCAGGTCCGGGCGGTTTTTCGAACTGGAAATTAATCCCGAGGGCGAACAAGGTGATAAAAAAATTGATGAGATATGCAGTAAACTTTTAAGTAACCCGGTCATTGAAAATTATACCGTGGAGTATGAAAAATGAAATTCGGAGTCGTGACATTTCCCGGTTCCAATTGTGATTTTGACGCCTATTCGGCAATAAAAGTATTGGGTGAAGAGGTAGAATTTCTCTGGCATAAATCATCCGAACTATGTAACAGCGATGTTATCATTCTGCCCGGCGGATTTTCATACGGCGATTATTTGCGCTCAGGAGCTATTGCCAGATTTTCACCTATAATGAAATCGGTCAAGAAATTTGCGGATTCCGGCGGACCTGTTATAGGTATTTGTAACGGCTTCCAGGTTCTGCTTGAATCAGGACTGTTGCCCGGGGCGTTACTTAGGAACAGTCATCTCAGGTTTTCGGGAAAATATATCTATATCCGAGTCGAGAACAATTCCACACTCTTCACATCGGCCTGTCAGCCGGGCGAAATTTTGAAAATTCCTATTGCTCATAAGGATGGTAATTATTACAATTTTGACGGAGAGATAGAGGAATTAAAAAAACAGTCGCAGATAATATTTCGATATTGTGATAAAGATGGAAATATAAATGATGTGAGCAATCCAAACGGATCAATTTATAATATTGCCGGGATATCCAATAAAGCAGGGAATGTTATTGGAATGATGCCGCATCCGGAAAGAGCGGTGGAGGATATTTTGAGGTCATCCGACGGTCTAAAAATATTTGAATCGATGGTGAAAAGTTTTACGAAAGGACTGGTCGTTGAAAGGACGTGAATTAACATTTATAATTGTGGCTCTGTTACTGGGAGCGATTCTGGGCGGATTTGTTGGTGAATTGATTGGTTCATTTCTCCCGGAAGGAGCGGCCAAAACACTATTTACAAAATCGGTTAATGTTGGTTTTGAGACGACTCGGGTTCAATTATATTCTTTGTCTTTTACTATCGGTATGATGTTTAAAATAAACTTTATGTCAGTATTGATCGTATTATTAGTGATTATATATTTTAGATGGTGGTATATTTAGAAAGACTATTAACAGAGGAAATATTATGTTTGGAATGGGTCCCTGGGAATTAGCGCTGATTTTTTTAGTAGTCCTATTATTATTTGGCGCCAAAAGATTGCCGGATATAGCCAAGGGTATGGGCAAAGGAATTAAGGAATTCAAAAAAGCGGTGAAGGATACTCAGGGCGAAATCAAATCGAGTATGAAGGAATTGGAAAAGGACGCCTCTGATTCGAATCAAAAGAATGAAAAAGAAAATGGCTGATTTTACCGAAGATGATGCCAAAAAAGTAGCGGCCGTTTTAGGCGTCAAGAAAATTATCCATGAAAAGGATCACTTTCGCCTGAAAGTCGATAATACGGCTGAAAAACGAGTTTTGATTCTGGAGATATATCCCGAAGAGCTTTTAGGACGTGTTCGCGGGACCTTGATAGTTGTCTATACCGGGAACTCTCATCTTCAGATTCATAATTGCTCGGGTTATGTCATCTCTGAGGAACTGGGTGAAGTAACCTTTGTTACCGAAACCGAAAAAAGGTTATCCGGGCTGGTAGTAGAAAGTGGGGCATCCTGCTCGTTATATGCCGGAATAGATAGAAAACTGATTTCGAGCGATTTTACAAATCTTGGTGTCGAGGTTATGCTTTCGGGGGTGGCTTTATCTTTGGCAGAAGATATTATTGATCCCGATGAAAAGGAAAAGAAGTAATCTCTTCCTTATTCAATCGAATTAAACCATCGTGCTTTTCTTAATTGAAAAAGAATCTATAAAATCGGCTAAAGCCGATGAAATCTCGGACGCTTTCTGGAAACGCTCTTCCGGATCTTTCTGCAATGCTCTGTCAATCACTCGATCAAACAATGTTGGAATTGATTGGTCAATCGATGATGGCATTTCCGGCTTATTGTTAACAATATTATAAATGAGCGATGTCAGATTTTCACCATTGAACGGACGCCGGTTAAGAAGCATCTCGTACATAACCACGCCAAGACTGAAGATATCGCAACGATTGTCAATCGTTCTGCCCTGCAACTGTTCGGGCGAGATATAATTGGGTGTCCCCATTGCGATTCCGGTGCGGGTCATTGAAGTTGAATCAATTCGCGCAATACCATAATCCATAACCTTTACAACATAATCTTTCAGAATCATTATGTTGGCCGGTTTAATATCGCGATGAACGATTCCCTGATTATGGGCATAATCCAGAGCGCTGCAAATTTGCGTTATTATCTCGGTGATGATACGATAATTGAATTTGACTTTGCGATGGATCATATCTTCCAGGGTTTGACCCTCCAGATATTCCATAGCTATATATTGCAGATTATTTTCGGTGCCGACATCATAGATTGTAACAATGTTCGGATGCGACAGCATACCGGCGGCACGGGCTTCACGGAAAAGTCTCTCTTTAAGTTCGTTCATTTCCGCAGGATCGCTGACAAAATCGAGTCTGATAGTTTTTAACGCAACATTTCTGTTGATGGCCGGATCAATACTTTTATATACCGTACCCATTGCACCCTGACCCAAAACTTCAAGGATTTTATATCGCCCGAGGCTTTTATTGATAAGCTTTCTGTCGCTTTCCGAGGAAATATTTTCTTGTGGCTGCTGGGGTGGAGGGGGCGGTGCCAGCGGGGTGCTGTCCTGTATGATTTCGGTTTTATCGATAACTTCATCGTTGCCGGTATCCAATGATATCGGAGAATGTTCAATTGAATCTGGTTTTTCAGCCACGGTAGTAATTGTTTCCGATGAGTCGGCTTTTATTGTTTGATTACTGTCTTCATTGCCCTGTTGATCGGCAGCGGTAGTCTTTTCAAATTCAGCGTTAGTCTGATGAGGTCGCGGAGCCGGCTTTGAATTAACAGATGGAGTCGGCTGGGGAGCAGATTTCTCGTTCTGTTTCAGATCAATTTTGGGCAGCTTGGTTGTTCCGGAACCATCGATTTTGCCTTTGAAAATAGACAGATTTGATAAAAATTCATTATCAAGAATGGGACTAGCCAGAAGAAGCAGGAACAGTTCCAATCCGATATATAATGGTTGAGCCAATATTTTGTAAAAGTTGAACAGGACAAAATTGAGATTGGCCAAAACAAAAAAGCAAACCATCAGAATAACAAATCTATATAACAGACTGACCCGGGGGAGAATAAAGGCAAACAAAATCCCCAACCCAAAGAGGGTTAGCATATCAGCTCCGGGAGTGGTGTCAATCCTTTTGATAAAATTGGCATGGATAATGTTTTCGATAACATTAGCTTGTATCTCATTGCCACCCAGACTCGAGGAAACCGGAGTTGAATAATACTCCGCAATCTGTTTGGAACTTATTGAAATTATAGCCAGCTTACCGGCAAAGATCGAAGGATCAATCAGTTCATTCAAAATGTCTGCGGCGGAAATTTGTCGGAATGATTCACCCTGCTTATTATAATTTATAAACAGTTCCCCGCTTTTATTGGTGGGAATTTCAACTTTGCCAACTTTAACCGAGCGACCGCCATTAACCATTATTGATGAAGCCTCGACACCAAGTTGATGAGCCGCGGCCAGCAGGGCTGTTGAAGGATAGTAATACCCTTCGTAATGAATAACAAGAGGCGACCATCTTATTTCACGATCGTCATCATAAACATTATACTTGAAACCCAGGCCGGAAGAGTATTGGCAGATTTGATCCGGCGGGAGAAATATTTTTCTGGCCAACAATGCGGCGCTTTCATCCAGAACGCCCAGGCTATTATTGACATCAACTGAATATTGTTTTACAAATTTTGGATTGGAAATCTTTTGATTTCTGAATTCCGCCGGAGTAAACTCGAATGGAATTATAACATTTTTCATCCATGACATTTGCCCGGCCATAACTTCTGTATATCCGAGCGTGTCCTGTTCGGTGTCAGGCTCAAGAATCAGATCGAAAACGACCGTTTTCGGTTGTCCGCCACCGACCGCCGCTAAAAGGTCTGCAATTTTATCACGGTTCCATGGCCATTGACCATATTGACTTAGAGTTTGATCATCAATATTTACCAGAATGATATCGGATGAGAAATTCTTCTCACCCCGAAATGAGTACAAGATATCCTGAACCTGCCACTGTAATCTTTTCAGCGGCGAAAAATCATTAACATATAATGTAACGACCAGTATTGAAATTAGGAAACAAAGTATATATGATGAGTATTTTGAAAGCATAATCACCTCATCAGCGGCCGACCGCCAATCTTTCTACCAAAAAATCAGGAAACATCGCCTTCCGCATTTTGGCCTGGGTTTTGTCAATGTCATATTCAACGCGACGATATTCTATTTTTAGACTATCGGTGTCAACAATTAAATAGCAGGCTTTGGGGTCATTGTCACGAGGCTGACCAACCGAGCCGATATTTATGATATATCTTGAATCCTGATTGAGTTCCAATATTTCACTCACATGTGACCGGACAGTTCCGTCGGCCTCCTCAACATATATTGTTGGAATGTGAGAATGTCCGACAAAACAGACTGATTGAGTATAATGAGCAAACTGTTCAGTAGCCTGATCGGTACTTAAAATGTAATCCCAATTGTCAGGTACGTCGGGAGAGGCATGCACCAGAAAATAGTCCAAAAAAGTTGTATGCAGTTCAAAATCGGCCAGCGTGGCTATCGACTTCCTATTCAATTTGGTTTGCGTCCATTCAATTGATGTTTTGGCAACCTTATTGAATCCGTCCAAAGATACCAAACCGAGCCCGGCATAATCATGATTTCCCAAAAGTTTAATGTCACAATGTTTGGAAATTAGTTTGACGCATTTATTTGGATCTGTTCCGTATCCTATGGCATCACCAAGAAAATGTATTTTTTCAACACCTTCTTTTTCAATATCTCTGAGAACCTCTTCAAGTGCTTCCAGATTAGAGTGGACATCCGATATCAGGGCTATTTTCATTTACTGATTACCCTCTATATATCTGAAAACAGATTTCCCGACTTGAATAATATCGCCATTTCTTAGATTCAATTTTTCTATGACTTCGCCGTTAACCTTGGTTTTACCTTTGCGTCCAAGATTAACAATATGCGTTTGATCCCCTTCCTTCACTATCTTGGCTTGAATGCCTGAAAGGAAAAATCCGCGGGCATGAATATGGACAAATTTTGCTTTACCGATAGTGGTTACATCGCGGTCAAGCTGATATTCGGAAAAATCGCTGTTTTCCTCACCCAATAATACCGAGCCACCCATTCGCTGGACAATTTCTTTTTCCAGTTTATCGCTGGCAATAAGCTCTTTTTGCTTTTTGGTATTTAGTATCATGGTTCCGTCCAGGCCGGCCTGGGAAGTATCCCGCTGGCTTTCGGTACTATATTCCAGATTATACTTTCCTATTGTAATTACATCGCGGTCATTTAGAATTTCTTCATTAATTTTACGATTATTAACGAAGGTACCATTTAAAGATTCATTGTCAATAATAACCGCCGCCTCGCCGTTAAATTCTATCTGGGCATGCTTTCTGGAAACGCCCCGATTATCAAGAACAATGTCATTATCGCTGGTACGCCCAATAGACATCCGTTTTTTTTCAGAAACGACTCTTTCTATTACCTTTTCCTCATATTTAACAATAATCTCAGGCATGCGATACTCCTTTCATACCCAATGCCTTAAAGGCTAAAATCATAAAATTCATATTTAAACCTCGGCTTTTGTACAGACCATCAGTCTTGCCTTCTGGTAAAGGCTTAATTATATTGTCGGCATGGAAATAGGAAACTTGACAATTGCCGGTCGGCTGTTTTTGGCGCCCCTGGCCGGGATTTCGAACTATCCTTTCCGATTGCTGGCCCGCAAATACGGGGCTTCATTCTGCTATACGGAGATGATTTCAGCCGATGCGGTTGCCAGAAATCAGGAAAAAACGGTGCGGATGCTGGATATGGCTGCCGATGAGCATCCGGTTGGCGTGCAACTATTTGGGTCATTGCCGGAATATATTGCCAGAGCCGTCAAAGTGGTGGAAAATTCTGGTCCCGATTTGATTGATTTAAATATCGGCTGTCCGGTCAAAAAAGTAGTGAAAAAAAATGGCGGCGCGGCTCTCTTAAAAAATCCGACCTTGGCCGGGGAGATAATGTCGGCGGCCGTGGAAAACAGTTCTCTACCGGTTACCATAAAAATCAGAACCGGGTGGAATAAAAACTCTGACACTTATCTAAAACTCGGCAAGATCGCTGAAAAAGCCGGAATTGCCGCAATTGCTTTTCATCCCCGCAGCCGCTCGGATGGTTATAAAGAAAGATCGGACTGGTCAAAGATTACTCTCTTGAAAAAGGAGGTTTCTATTCCGGTCATCGGTAATGGAGATATCAAAACGCCGCAGGATGCCGAGGCAATGTTATCTCAAACCGGATGCGATGCGGTAATGATTGGACGGGCGGCAATGCGGAACCCGTATATATTCAGTCAAATCAATGAGTATCTGGACAATGGTAACCTTTTGCCGGAATTATCGATACAGGAAAAAATTAAACTAACTCTTGAACATGCGCGTCTAATGGCTAAACAGTTTGGAGAGAGAATTGGAATATTGATGATGCGGAAGCATCTGGCCTGGTACACAAAGGGAATGCAAGGCGGGGCCGATTTAAGACGGCAGTTGTTTACTGTTGAAACTTATAAAGATATTTGTAACTTATTTGACAAATATCTAAACAATAGAAAGGTTTTCTTTAATGGATAAATCGCGGCTGGAAAATATCCTTTCTCAGGTTAAATCCGGGAAACTTCCGGTAGAGAAAGCCACCGAAAAGCTAAAAAATTTCCCATTGGAAAATCTTGAGTTTGCCCGGATTGATCATCATCGTGCCTTAAGAAGGGGACAGCCTGAAGTTATTTACGCCCCGGGTAAGACGGACAGACAGATAATTGAAATAGCCGGAAGAATTAATAAAAGCGGATGTGACGCCATTATCACCCGCCTCGACGAAGGCCGCTTCAAAGCGATAAAAAAGAGCCTGAAAAAGGCTGTCTATTTTTCCGATGCCCGGATGGTTCTAATACTGGGCGGACGAAAGAAAAAACCAAAGCTACAAACCAATACGACTGTCTTGATTTGCAGCGGTGGGACATCAGATATTCCGGTGGCCGAAGAGGCCGCTTTAACCGCTTGGGTAATGGGTTGCCCGGTTGACAGGCTTTACGATGTCGGTGTGGCGGGGATTCATCGGCTTTTCAACGAAACCGATCGTATTAAGAAGGCCGGCGTATTAATTGTTGTCGCCGGGATGGAAGGTGCACTGCCATCGGTGATAGGAGGGCTGGTCGATAAACCGGTGATCGCCGTTCCCACATCAATCGGCTATGGAGCCTCCTTTGGCGGCCTGGCGGCTCTGCTGGGAATGCTTAATTCATGCGCCTCCGGGGTTACGGTAGTTAATATTGACAATGGCTTTGGAGCCGGCATTGCGGCTTCTCTGATTGCCAAAAGTATTTCAAAAGTTGAGAAGTAATTATATGAAAATTCTTTATTTTGACTGTTTTTCCGGAATATCCGGCGACATGACAGTTGGAGCTTTGCTTAATCTTGGTTTACCCTTTGAATATCTTGAGGAACATTTAAAAAAATTAAATATTGGCGGTTATCAACTGGAACAAAATATTACCGAGCGGCACAAAATATCGGCAACCAAATTTGATGTCAAGGTTGCCGAGGATAAAGGGCACCGCCATTTAAAAGATATTACCGGGTTGATTAAATCATCTGACCTCTCGGATAGAATCAAAGAAATTTCATGTCAGGCATTTGAAAAACTTGCTCGAGCCGAAGCCAAAATTCATAACTCAACATCTGATAAAGTGCATTTTCATGAGGTTGGCGGTATCGATGCCATTATTGATATTGTCGGAAGTGCCATCGGTGTTGAATATTTTAATCCCGAGACTGTCTTTTGTTCAACTCTTATGCTTGGACGGGGGACGACCAAATCATCGCATGGCGTTATTCCTATTCCGGCCCCGGCCACAATCGAAATTCTAAAGAATGTTCCGACAAAAATTGCCAAAACGGAAGGGGAGAGAGTTACTCCGACAGGAGCGGCCATATTAACAACGTTAATTGACTTCTACGGCGGCGGCTTTGATTGCCCCGAAATGACTCTTAAAAATTCGGGTTTTGGAGCCGGGAGCAAAAAGTATGATGATTGTCCCAATCTCCTTAGAATTATATTAGGCGAAACAGACGGCAGATATACCGTTTCGGATCGAGTTGATATTCTGGAAACAAATATTGATGATATGAATCCGCAGATTTATGATTATTTGTTTTCTCAAATATATGATGCCGGAGCCTTTGAAGTATTCTTGACTCCGGTTATTATGAAAAAAAATCGTCCCGGACATCTTTTAACCGTATTATGCAAAAATGATTTGTCTGATAAAATCTGTGATATTATATTCAGCGAAACGTCGACATCCGGAATCAGGTTCCGAAGCGAGTCGAGGAGGACTTTGGAACGCGGGGAAAAAGTTGTTGCGACAAGTTTTGGGTCGATCCGGGTGAAGATATTGAAATTGAAGGATGGGTACAAAATTCAGCCGGAGTATGATGACTGCCTGCAGGCGGCCACGGAGTATAAGATACCTTTAAAAGAAATAATGGAAACTGTCAGGAGACAGGCTGAAATAGAGGAAGGAAAAACTGATGAGCATTAAGGTTTTAACAATTGCCGAACAGAAAGACGGAAAACTGTCGAATGTTAGTTATGAATTATTGACGGTCGCAGCCGCAGCCGGTGGCGAAGTGGTGACCGCCTGTCTGGCCGAATCGGCCGATGGTCCGGCCGCTGAGCTGGCCTCGAAGGGCGGCGGAAAAGTCTTGGCCGTATCCAATCCGGCACTAAAATTTTGTAATGATGAAATCTATGCCAAAGTCCTAACGGAACTTATTAATAAATATAAACCGCAATTGGTAATTGGTATCGCCACTTTTTTTGGGAAGGCTTTGATGGCCCGCCTGGCGGCAATGAATAATGGTGCTATGGCTTCGGATATAACCGGACTTGAAACCGACGGTAACAAGATTACTATCACGCGCCCGGCATATGGCGGTAATGTTATTGTTAATTTGGGCAGCAAAGAAGGCAAAACATTTTTCCTGACGGTTCGTCCCAAGGTATTCGATGAATCTGCCGGCGGAGATGGTGAAGTAGTTGCGGAAACTGTGGACGACTCGGCTTTTGAGGCCAAAACAACGGTGAAGGAAAGTGTCGCTGATTCGGGTCAATCGATAAATCTTACCGAGGCCGATATTATTGTGGCGGCCGGTCGCGGCATCCGCGGCGAAGAAAATCTGCCGATTATTCAGAAGCTGGCTGACTCTTTGGGCGCCGGACTTGGCGCGTCGCGGGCGATTGTTGATGCCGGCTGGATAGCCTATTCACATCAGGTTGGTCAAACCGGCAAAACCGTTAATCCAAAACTGTATTTTGCCGTTGGAATTTCCGGCGCAATTCAACATCTGGTCGGAATGCAAACATCCAAAACAATAGTGGCTATCAATCGTGATAAAGATGCCCCGATATTCAATATCGCCTCTTATGGTATTGTAGGCGACCTATTTGAAATTGTCCCGGCGCTGACAGAAAAGTTTGAATCAGCCGGATAAGGAATTTTAAATTTTTTTGATTTCGTTTATATAGGCTGCCGGAAATCCGGCAGCCTATATTTTATTTGATTTATTTCATGGCCGTGTAATTGACGGTAATTGTTTTATCAGAGTCCATTAGAATACTGGCCGGATTATCGGTTCCGAATAAATCTCCACCCCATGAGTCAAAGGTATATCCGGCGTTGGGATCTGCGGTAACTTCTACGGTGGTTCCTCTAATATATATACCTCCGGCTGGATCCAGCGTCACAGTGCCCGAATCGGTAGAGGCATTGGTAACTGTCAGAGTGAATCTATCTGACAGAAAATTTAAACTGGAATTTACCAAATCGTGAGCATACAGCAGATTATGAATTCCGGAACTGCTGTCACCGCTAACAAATAAATAATTAAACAGTGCGCCGGCCGAATCGGATACCAAACTGTCACCACTTAATGTCTGGGCAACCGGAACATCAGATATCGTCAGCAATCCGGCCGCAACCAGACTGTCTTTAAGAATTGCCAAACTATCAGTCAAATCAGATTGCAGAGGATTATAATTAATAAAATCTTCGACGGGATCGCCAATATGACACCCTGAAACATTGCAGGCCACTGTCAATTGTTCGGAATTGTAGGCTATGTTCAAACTGTGGCCGCCCAGGGTGAATCCATTGGCCATATCCATATGGCAGGTCTGGCAGCCGCCGGCGCCCATTGTGGCATGACTGGAACTGTTATAGGTAAAGAAATCAAATTCGTAACCACCATTGCCAAGAAGCATACCATATTCAGTTGAGAAATGAGGTCCCCAGTTGTTAGAAATTGAGATATTAGGTAATCCAGATAATGGTGGATCAATTGACTGTTGGTGGCATTGAATACACAAGTCGCTCTGGTCACGCAGCGAAAAATCTCTATTCTCATGAGGAGAATGGCAGGCAAAACAGCCAATTTCAGTCGGGAAATATATAGCCTCATTGGTGGAATCGGCAAGATATTGTACATATCCTTCATTGGTGTGGCATTCCGGCCCACACTCGGCAGTATTCTCGCCAAGGTAGTCATAATCGGTCAAATTGCCGGTGCTATGACCGGAAAATGCCCATTGTCGCGAAGCTATAGTAATTGAATCGGTTTTATCATTATGACAAAGACCGCAGGTCGTGTCAGCTTCATAATTTGTGCCGTCGATACGAAGGGTGTCATAATAGTAGTTTTCTTTGGTTATCAATTCATCGCAACCGGGCATTAAAGCCAATATTATCAGCCCTGCCAGAGCCGTTATTATTGTCAAGGGAATGAATTTTTTCATAAATGATTTCCTGTTTTTTTGCATGTTTTTATATTTACTCAAGAAACTAAAGTGATACTCCTTTGTCAATCAAATTTGGTTTGAGACAATTTTATACCTTATTATACAAAATGCCAAATGTTTTGAACAAATAACCTTACAAACTGTAAAAAGGTTAGTAATGAATGTGGGTTATAATACTTGACTTCATCTTATAATTGTCTATTTTTGGAGTCTATAATTTAATAACAGAGAGGATTAGGAATTTAATTTGAAAAAAATAAACATTTTGGCCTGCTGTTTGTTCCTTTTATTATTTATTGGGATTTTCCCCAATGGCGCCAAAAGCGTTACCTTTAAACTTTTCGAAGATCCTCTGGATGGTTTCCCGGATAATTCAGTAATAGATTTTTCTATTCATAATAATCAAGTCTGGTGTGTTACTGGGAGCGGTATAAGTTTCACCGGTGACGATGGTGCCAACTGGCAATTTTATGACGAAACCAACGGATTGTTTTCGCATGGTATTGCCTCGATTTATTCGAGCGGATCGAGAATTTGGCTTGGTTTGGCGGTTCCTGAAGGGTACGATGGGGGTAATTATCTGAACTATTCCGATGATGACGGATTTACCTGGGATACATTGTTAGTTGATACCGGTTACATTGCTTTTATAGATACAAATGCCGTTTATGATTTTTCCGGGGCTGATTCGATACTGCTTTTCACATCAAATATTGGCGGATTGTTTGCAAGTTTTAATAACGGCGAGACTTGGAGAAATATTTATTATTCTATTAGGGATTCGGTCTATAAGAATAATCCTGGACAGCACACCAATCATTATTTTTCGGCGGTGGTTGATACCTTTCACAACGATTCGATTGTCGTTTGGGGCGGTACCCCCAGCGGATTAATGCGATATGTATATGCCCCCGACTATGCCCGGCTCAATTCCAATAATATTATTAATATGGCGGCGGCTGATGGTTTTGTTTTTATCTGCGGCGATTCCGGATTAACTACTCTGAACTTTGTCAACTCGCGGGAAAATTTCGGCTCGACCGTAGTTGCAGATGGTTTACCGGGGATGGCTGTTTCATCCGCTTTTTTTGCCAACGATCGTTTGTTTGTGGGGACTCTTGACAGTCTTGGTGGCGACGGAAGCGGCCTGGCGATTTCTGACGATACCGGACTAACATTTCATACTACTTATACCGGGCTTGATAATTTGATTGGTCCAAATAAATACCCGGTTGATTTTATTTTAGTTGATGATGTTGTTTTTATGGCTGGATTTGAGGGCGGCCTTTATAAAACTATCGACACCGGTAGCAGTTGGACGGCAATCGCTCTTGATGCCGATCCAGCCAGCGGACGAAATGCTGTCCACTCACTGGATCTTGATTCTGCGTATCTATGGATTGGAACCGATTCGGGATTGGTCCGGTTGACGCTTGATCTTGATAATAATGCCGCCGTAGTCGATGATACTAATATCGTTTTTACCGACACACCTACAACCGGCGGTCGCGCGGCCAAAGTAAAGGTACAGAAATTTTATGGCGACGATGACATTTATGATTCGACTGCTGTCTGGACTCTTCTGCATCCTCTGGATACGGCTGTTGGGGAATATGGCCTTTTTTATTCAATGGATTTAGGCGCCAATTGGGATATTGACGCAAGCAAAATGGGATGGCCGATGTTTGATATTGAGTTTGTAGATTCACTGATATATGTGGTCGGCCAAAATAATTTATCTACTTCACCCAACAGATTATCCTGGCTGTTTATTCCGGGAATTGAAATAAGCGACAGCACCGATCAATCGTTAGCCAATTTAAGTGGTATGGATATTAATGCGATTGAAATTGTAAATGATTCCATATATCTTGCTTCGGAACATGGTCTGGCGGTATCACCGGCCGGAAGCTTGGAATGGAAAATATTCTTGTCCGATCTTGATCCTCAACATTATTCATCGGCTGAACGAATTACTTTTGAAGATAGCCTGACCGGTGACTGGACCATTGCTCTGGATATTCAGCCTTCAGCCAATAAAATCTGGGCGTCGACTCTTCCGGGGGATCCGGCGAGGGGTAATATTGGCATTTCTGCGATATCGCTGGACGGAAATACAGTGGAGAAAAAATATTTCGGGTCCAAAGTCTGGAATTTTGCCTTCGATGGCATAAATATATTTGCCGCTTCCAATGCCGGATTGCTGTTTTCATCTAACGATGGCGCTACATGGGATACCCTGGATATAAGCGGTCACGTTGTCACTTATGACAATTTTGAACCGTTTAATTTAAATTATGTGTCAGTATACGGCGTAATGGTGGAGGAGAATAATCTTTGGATTGGTACGGAACAAGGTGGTGGAAGAATCGATCTTGTAGATTTATATATGGGAATTGATAGCTGGGAAATCTTCAGGGATTCAGTTTCAGGCGTTTTCGCATATCCTGTACCGTTTTCTCCATATGGCTTTGGGGAAGATGTTCAAGAAGATAATAGTAACCTGTTGAAGTTTAATTATAAGCTTAATCAAGCCGGGTATGTAACTATTGAAGTATTTGATTTTGCTATGAATTTGGTAAAAACTGTAACCAACTCCGAATTTAGAACGGCTGGCTCATATTCTGTCAGTGATTTGTGGAATGGCAGAAATGAATGGAATAAAATAGTTGCTGTTGGAATCTACTATTTTAAAATTTCTGTATCAACCGGAGAAGTATATTGGGGGAAACTGGCAATTATGCCATAAATATTATGAAAAAGATTATTTTATATTTTTGCGCTACTGTCTTCTTATTCGCCTCTTTCGTCTACGCCGAAATAGGATCAGGTGGATACGCCGGGGCTTATATGAAATTATCAGTCGAGGCCCGTCCTGCGGCTATGGGTGGTGCTTACTTTGCCATATCAGATGATGCCGCCGGGCAGCTTTATAATCCTGCCGGGATTTCGGCTGCAAGGAACAAAATATTTACCAGTTCTTATCGAGCGATGACCCTTGACCGGTCAATGGGATTTGTCTCTTTTCTTATGCCGACCCGCAAGGAATCGGCTCTCGGTTTTAGTTGGCAGTTTGTCGGCTCCGGAAGCGTTGAT
>CBFCZE010000014.1:0-34696 GCA_965602655.1 uncultured bacterium | reverse complement strand
TTTGGCCGGTGGCTGTTATAGTTCATTCATTTGTCAATTATCTGATTGTTTTTTTACACCGCAATGTAATAGATGTGGCCATGTTCGAATTAATGGTCGCCTTTGTAGATGTTATATTTGTCCTGGTTGTATATCTGATTATTGGACGGAGCCGTAAGTAAGAATATTATATCAAACCAATTTCACATGAGTAACCTCGTAATCTGATTCTATGCCAATAAAATTGAGTTTGACATCGCCGTCGGCATATATTATTATCGATGCGAATAGTATGTGTACCATTTAACTATGAGGTTTTAACAAATATTATGCCAAATATTTCAAATCGCGGAATTCGGATGCCGGAATCGCCAATTAGAAAACTGGCTCCCTACGCCGAAGCGGCCAAAAAGAAAGGCAGAACGGTTTACCATTTAAATATCGGCCAGCCGGATATAGAGACTCCCGAAATCGCTCTAAGAAAAGTAAAGGATAATAATATCAAGGTAATTGCCTACGGTCATTCGGCCGGAAATGAAACATATCGAAGGAAGCTGGCCGAGTATTATAAAAGATTTAACATCGATGTCAATTTCAGCGATATTTTGATTACGACCGGCGGGTCGGAAGCTATCAGTTTTGCTTTTTTAAGCTGTCTTAATCCGGGCGATGAAGTAATTCTGCCTGAGCCGTTTTATGCCAACTATATCGGATTTGCTGTCTCGGCCGGAGTGGAAATCAAGCCGATTACATCTAAAATCGAAGATGGTTTTGCTCTTCCACCAATTTCAGAATTTGAAAAACTTGTTACCCCGAAAACAAAGGCTATTCTGATTAACAATCCCAACAATCCTACCGGCTATCTTTATTCGCGTGAGGAACTAAACGCTCTTCGTGATATTGTCAAAAAGCATAATCTCTATCTTTTTGCCGATGAGGTTTATAAAGAATTCTGTTATGACGGGATGGAATATATTTCGGCGATGCATCTGGAGGGTATAGAAAACAATGTTGTGATGATAGATTCTATCTCGAAAAGATACAGCGCTTGCGGTATGAGGATTGGTGCGCTGATATCAAAAAACAAAGAAATTATCGGAACGGCACTGAAATTTGGACAGGCTCGTCTCTGCCCGCCCGCGTATGGACAGATGGCCGGTGAAGCGGCGATTGATACGCCCGATTCTTATTTTACGGATGTTCTTGATGAATATGTCAAAAGACGCAATCTGGTTGTTGAATCTCTAAATAAGATTGATGGTGTTGTCTGTCCGAACCCGCGCGGTGCCTTTTATGCGGCGGCAAGATTCCCAATTGCCGATGCCAATCATTTTTGTCAGTGGCTCCTTGAGGAGTTTGAGTATGAAAATCAAACTGTAATGCTGTCACCGATGTCCGGATTTTATTCTACCAAAGGATTAGGTACAGATGAAGTTAGAATCGGTTATGTGTTAAATGTCGATGATTTATCAAAAGCCCTCAAATGTATCTATGAGGCATTAAAAGTATATCCCGGAAGAAAAACTATATGAGCCAATTAAATTATTATGCCGGTATCGATATCGGCGCTTCCAATATCAAATTCGGTCTGATCGATTCGACTGGAAAAATTATCTATCGTAATTTAAAGCCCTCACTTGTGGAAAAAGGGACTAAACCGCTTCTCCATATGATAACCAATATCGCCGAAAATCTATTGCTTCGGGCGGCCGAAGATGAACTGCCAATAAATTGGCTGGGAGTTGGAACCCCCGGCGTGGTCGATATCAATACCGGAACAGTAATTGACGTCAGCCCCAACATTCCCGGTTGGGTTGGAACCGAGTTGGGAATACATCTTAAGGATCATTTGAATCTTCCGGTTTATGTTGACAACGATGCTAATGCGATGGCTCTGGGAGAACTTCGCTTTGGCGCCGGCAGGAGATATAATAATATTCTCTGTGTCACGGTTGGAACCGGCGTCGGCGGTGCGGTTATAATAAATAGAAAGCTATGGCGCGGGAGTAATTTTTCGGCCGGGGAGTTGGGACATATTGTAATCGATTACAATGGACCAAAATGTGATTGTGGAAACACCGGCTGTCTGGAGAAATACTGCACCGGCCCCGCTATGATAAAGACGGCAACTGAGAAGTTTAAAAATGGAATGAATGAAACAATGAGCGTAATCTTATCAGGCAAAATAGAAAATCTGAATATTAAAAAGATCTTCTTGGGTGCCAAAAAAGGTGACGAGTTGTCGCTTTCTATAATTGAGCAATCGGCAAAAATTCTTGGAGCCGGTTTATCCGGAATAGTAAATCTGCTTAATCCGGAAGCAATTATTTTTGGCGGTGGTGTTATCGATGGGGGTGCCGGGTATATTGAAATTGTTGGAGCCGAGATTCGAAAGCGCTCTTTCCGAACCGCTACCGAGAATCTCAGAATTGTCAAGGCAGAATTGGGTAATGACGCCGGCTTTATCGGAGCCGGCCTTTTGGGCGAACATATATATAATTCGAGATAGAGGAAAAAATGGAAAAAGATATAAACGTAAAGGATAGCCAGTATATCCCGCTACAGATTAAAATTCTGGCATGGTTTGGCATTATTTTTGGTTCAATGTATCTGCTCTACTCAATTGTTAACATTATTCTTTCTTTTCTCGATAGAACTCAGGGAGACCTTGGGAACGATATCCTTATTTTAATTTATGGTTTGCCTGTTGTCATTTTTAGTACAGGATTTATGAATAAACAGAAATGGGGCTGGATCGGTTACACTGCAATATTGGGAATCATTGTTATCCTATCTGCTTTCGGAGCCAAGGATATCTATAGTATTATCCTCGGGACGCTCTCTCTGGCAGCCCTTATATGGATTTTAACACCTTCGGTAAGGAAGCTATACTTTCCTTCCTAAAAATATATTGACATCGGCCGAAATATAGATACATTGGCGAAAGCAAAAATATTCGACCTGGCGCCCTAGCTCAGTTGGTAGAGCAACGGACTGAAAATCCGTGTGTCCGCAGTTCAATTCTGCGGGGCGCCATTTTTATATTTACAGAATAAAATTTAGCCGAATGTAATCAGCAGAACACCAATTACAGCCAGAGCAATACTAACGCATTTAATTATATTCAAAGGTTCCCTTAAAAAGAGAGCGGCGAAGATAAAGATAAAAATATTACTGGTTTGATTTAAGGCCGCCGCTGTTGATGCCTGAGTATATTTCATTCCCGCCAACCAGAGAATCATGGCCACATAGGCGCCAAGAAACGATCCCGATAGCGTGTAAAGCCAACCCTTACTACTAATGGCCGAAACAGCAATCCTTTTCCTCTGCGGATGAAATAAAAACACCAACAATAAAATAATCAAACCGCCAACCAGACGAACTTCGGTAGCCCAGAGCAGTGGTGACTGATTTAATAACGGTTTTATCATAACAATCCCGACGGCCATAGTTGCCATTCCCATGACACCATATAACAATCCAATAAAGAAATCTCGGCGGGAAACTTTCCCTCTCCCCTTTTTATGCGTCGCCGCCAGGACTGCCGAGATAACCAGAACAACCCCGACAACCTGTATCAATGAAAATGATTCGCCGATCCAGAGTATCGACAAAGAGATAATAAACGGGCTGTATAAGCAATCGACAATCGCCGTCATACCGGCGCCAATAAGGTTAAGACATTTGAAAAAGAAGGTATCGGCAACACCAATACCCAAAGCGCCGCTTAATATCAAAAGCCAGTAATCATTTGCCGGAACCGGCCGGATTAATGTCTCGCCCAAAATTAACATGGTCAGAAAAAATAGCGTAAAAGCCAAAATATTTTTATAGGTATTGAGGGCAATAGGATGGACCGACTCGCCGCTTTTTTTAAAAAGAATCACCGCCAGCCCCCAGGCTATGGCAGTTAACAGTGCGAATGTTTCACCAAGATATGTTTGAATAAATTCCATTTCTTCCCTTCATGGACTGGTTGTCTCAGTCAGTTGCCAAATAGTGTCAATTTATATTGATAAATAAATAAGTCAACACCCGGGAATATATATCTGGGTATATAAAAGTTTATTATTGACATAACAAAAAAAATGATTGAATATAATCTCTTGGAAAAGGAATATTCGAATCTGGTCGGACTATTGTATCTGAGATTGTTTGGCTTTGACGCCAAATAGGAGGTCATTTAAAATGTCGGTTAATTTGTTTTCATTTAAATTGCTGGCTGTGATTATTTTATCCTGCATGATATTAGGATGTGGACAGGTGTCAAAAGATATCACCTTTACCACAAAATCAAATCAGGCCCTGCAGTATTTTCTTGACGGATTGGACAAGAATGACAATTTCTATAATGATGAAGCCAGAGCCCTTTTTGGGAAGGCAATAGAACTTGATCCTGAATTTGCAATCGCCTATTACTATTGGGCAATAACATCGGTAACCCAGGATGATTTTCAATCCCGTTTATCGCAGGCAGTTGAATTAGTTGATAATGCCTCTGAACCGGAGCGGCTTATAATATTAGGCCAAAAGGCCCTAAATGATGACAGCACCGGACTGGCCCTGGAATACCTGCAGCGATTGGTAAAAATATGTCCCGAGGGAAAACGAGCCCATTTTTTGATTAGCATATTCTATTTCGGACAGCAGGAGTGGGCTCGGGCAATAGATGAAATGAATGTTGTCACTTCTTTGGACCCTCATTTCGCTCCGGTTTATAATTTACTGGGTTATGCCTATGCTAACATACAGAAATATCCTGAGGCAATCAGCGCCCTCAAAAAATATTCGGAACTGCGACCCGAGGATCCCAATCCTCATGATTCTATGGGTGAAATATTTCTGATAATTGGCGATTATGACAATTCCATTAAACATTACACAATATCTTTGAAACTTGAATCCGATTATATTCCGTCAAATGCCGGCCTGGGGCACAATTATATTTTTATGGGCGAGTACGATAGAGCCCGTAAAGCTTATGATGAAATATTTATCAATGCCCGCAATACCGCTGATACAAATACAGCTTACTTCTGGAAGTCTATATCATATGTACACGAGGAACAATATAATAAGGCTATAGAGGTCCAAAAGGAGCATCTGGAACACACAAAAACACTAACCGACATCTATACTCAAGCCTTGATTCATGGCCGCATGGCCGCTATCTATCGAAAAATGGGTAATTTTGAAATGGCTTTGCAGGAATGTGCTACTGAGCGGGAGATTGCCGAGCGACCGGATATGCAGCCGGGCCTAAAAGAGGCCTATGATCGCGATTATCTATTTACCGAAACAATAGTCTTCGCACGTTTGGGTAAAAGGAAACAAGCCCGGGCAAAGCTGGATATATTTAAAAAATCGGCTCATGCCTCAAAAAGTAATGTTATTTTAAAAAACTACCTCGGTTTGGAGGGTGTGGTAGCCTATTGGAACAAGGATTATAATAATGCTATCAAGCACTTGAAGGATACTAATCCGCTCAACCAATATTTTAAATATTATCTGGGGCTATGCTATTTGAAAACCGGTGAGGAAGATGAGGCGCGCGAGATATTTAATGATATTGTGGCCTTTAATCGAAATAGCCTGCCATATTCAATTGTCCGCCCCGATGCGGCGAAATTGATATAAATTAAATTGAAAAAAAGGCCGTTATTCGGTTAGAATAACGGCCTTTAATATATAGTTACAAAAATATTTTATCTCATCGTTCCTACATAATGTGTAGTTAGTTGTTTTTCGCGAGTATGTGTTTCGGTATAATCGGGAAGTAACATCGGAGCCACTTTATCTTTTACTATACCGGCTTTGTCAGCTTCTTCATTATACTTAACGACATGATCCAGAGTTAATTTACCGTCATGGGTAGTACCATTTGCAAATTCGGCCGCACTCTTTCCTGCAATTCTGCCATAGACAATAATATCCAAAAGTGAGTTGCCCATCAAACGATTTTCGCCATGAATTCCACCGCCAACTTCGCCGGCAACATACAGGCCCGACAGAGATGTATGGCCGGTATTCTTAAATTCCAAGCCGCCGTTCTGATAATGCAGGGTCGGATAAATGAGCATCGGCTCTTTTGAAATATCGATACCGAATCGCTTATAAAGAATATATTTGCCGGGAAATTCGCGCTCCACCGTGCCTGGCCCGGACAAATCCTCAATCATCGGTGAATCAAGCCAGATGCCGACCTTGCCGGTCGGTGTCGGGATACCCTTGCCATCTTCGATACATTCTTTAATAATCGAAGCCGCTTCGACATCGCGTGGTTCACGCTCATTTACAAACTGCTGACCCTCGATATTAACCAGATTGGCACCGGCCCCGCGGAATTTTTCTGTAATCAAAATGCCTTCGGCCTGCTCCGGGAAAACAATTCCGGTCGGATGGTACTGCACGGTGTGAAGGAAACAGATTTTGACACCGGCCCGATAAGCGATAACAATACCGTCAGCCGTCGCACCATAATGATTGGTTGTCATAAAGCCCTGTATATGCAAGCGACCACTGCCACCGGTAGCCATAACAACCGCTTTGGCCCTGACAGACAAGTACTCCTCGGTTTCCATATTATAAAGAACGGCGCCGGCGCATTCTCCTTTTTCATTCAGAATCAATTCCACCGCCGGGGCAAATTCCAATACCTGAATTTCACCGGAGCGATTTCTAGCCTCATCGCGGATTGTCCGCATAATTTCGGCACCGGTAATGTCGGCCGCATAGTGCATCCGTTTCCGGGAGGTTCCGCCACCGTGGATTGTTTTCAGGGTTCCGTCGGGGAACTTGGAGAAATTGCACCCATGATCCTCAAGCCATTTGATAGCACCGGGGGCTTCATTGGCCAATGTTTCCACCAACTCAGGGACATTTTTGAAATGGCCCCCGCCCATAATATCGAGATAGTGAAAATACGGAGAATCCTTATGACCTTTAGATGCGGCCTGAATACCGCCTTCAGCCATCATTGTATTGGCATCGCCATGTCTAAGTTTTGTGGCAATAATTACCTTACTGCCATTTTCAGCGGCCAGAAGCGCCGCCGATGTTCCGGCCCCGCCACCGCCTATCACAAGAACATCGGTTTCATAATCAGTCTTACTCAAATCCACATCAGCCGGATTAACCCGACTATGAGTTTCAAGCATATCGGCCATCTCATGGGCAATTCTATATCCCTTACTGGGACCAATTAATAATTCACGACGTCCCTCATCTTTAAAATCCGGGTGATATTTTAATCGATCCGTGCGAGCATCAAGCGACAGAAAAGGAACCTCCACATTTTTCTTTTTGCGGTCAACCCTTTCGGCACGCGTGCTCTCCACAACTTTAATAAGTTTCTTTAATTCTTCCGGGTACGGCATATCTATCCTCGTTTAATTAAATTTTAAATCAAAGCCCTATATTTTCTTTGGGCGTCCAGTCTTCACCGGCGGTAGCCGGCTCCATTTCACGGCCCGTATAGGTATCCTTAAGCATATCAATATCAATTACCTTTAACCCATTGAGACTTTCCTTATACCGACCGCTTTCAATATTAGCCACCATTGTCTTAAGATGCTCGGCCGCTGGAGTCAGATAACGACCATTGATACGCCGAGCCAATTGCGCAATATGATATTGCGGCAGTTCACCCATACAGCGACTGGCGCATAATCCGCACTGAATACAGTCAAAAGAAATCTCCGCGGCCGCTTTTATATCGCCGCGTTTTAGGGCGGCAATATAATCCATCACCTCAACATCCATCGGGCAGACCTTACTGCAGGCATTACAGGCAACGCATCTAAATAATTCCTGATATAATTCAAAAACCTCTTCCGGTTTTCCGGTTAACTCGTCAAATGTGTATGATGAACGCAGTGCCGGATAGAACGGTAACTGGGTAAGATACATCTCCGGCTCAACAACTGTCTGACAGGCCAAACCGCTCATAATCTTATAACTGCCCGGTTTACGGTAGATGGTACTGCAGGCGCCGCAAATACCGCCCCGACAACCGCAACCACGAATATACTTATACCCGGCATATTCCATTGCCTTCATGATTGTGAGCGTTTCCGGCACCTCATATTTCTTCCCCATAATATAAATGGGGATCATTTTAGCCTTAATCTCAACTGCTTTCACATCTGTCATATTTGCCTCTTATTTCTAATAAACAATTTATCATTTTAATCAAGCCGAAACCTTCTCAAGTAGGCTTTTGCCCATCAAATATTCCTGCGAAATATCCTGATTCAAATCCAGATAACATAGTTTTGGATCCACTCCCAGCGCCAGTGCCATTAACTGGGTAAAATAAAACATCGGCAGAGGCTTGGAGCCGTCATAATTTTTCAGCATCTCTTCCTGCCGATGGCCCAGATTATAATCACACAGCGGACAGGTCAGAACCATCGCCTCGGCACCGTGCGCAGTAGCATCGGTTATTATATCATGTGAAACCTTCAGGGCGGCATCAGGATTTCCGAGCACCTGGTAAGAACCGCAGCATTCAATCGCTTTGGGAAATTTGATTATCTCGGCTCCGAGCGCTTTCATACATTCTTCAAAAACGACCGGTGAATTGGATCTGTCGATGGAAACATCTCCGGGACGAAGCAATGTGCATCCGTAATATGGGGCCAGCTTCATTCCGTTAAGCGGATTTTTCACGCTCTTTTTAAGTTTGTTCCATCCGATTTCATCGCGGATAAAATCGAGAAAGTGAACGACACGGACATTGCCCTTGTAATCAGGCTCTTCATCCATAAAATCATTTATGGTGCCGCGTTTCACCTCATCGTTTTTCATCAGCTCGTTGGCCCGGGCCAATGTATTGTAGCACATCGAGCATAAGGTCAAAACCGTATCAAATCCCTGCTCCTGCACACGAATCAAATCGCGAACCGGTGCAATCAGATGGATAAGGTCATCATCGGATAAAGAATAAACAGCCCCGCAGCAGTTCCAGCGCGGCAGTTCTTCATACTCAACACCAAGGATATCAAGGCAAGCCAAAGCCGAGGATTCCAGGTTTTTAGCCTTCGTTTTTAATGTACATCCGGGATAGTAACTAATTTTCATCATAGCACCTCATGATGTCAGTTTGCGAAAGCCGGAAACCATTGCTACCTGAGGAAGTTTATCAACTTCTTCCTTGCAGATTTCCGAGGGGTTAATTTGGTCTTCGTTTTGACGCAGCTTCAGCTGGCGAAGCGATTCCATCACTTTTGTAATATCGATCCCGCGTGGGCAACGAACCATACAGATATGGCACGAAGCGCACACCCAGGGTGTATTGGCTTCTTCCAGAGTTTCTCTCTGGCCCAATTGAAGAAGTGCCATTACCTGTCGCGGCAAAACGGTAATCTGTTCTGTCATCGGACATGATCCTGAACAGGTGCCGCATTGGTAACATTTTTGGAAATTTTCGCCGCTAATCTCTTTCACTTTTTGTCTGAGCTGCTCATCACTGTTTGTTTTTGATATTTTTATTGGCATTAAAACCTCTATGCAGTGGTGAGTGGTTGCGGTAGGTTATAAACTCGTTTCATTTCTATCAGTAAAATGATGCTATATCATTCAACTTTAATGTCTTACTCTTTTTAGTTTGATGAATATATATAAAACAAATCGCCGACACAACAACTTTGCGAAATTTTTCACAATATTTTTTATTTATTTTGACAATAATTTCTTAACAAATTTATTATTTAAAGTATTACTTAATATATTAGCACTTACACCTTACTGTTCCATAACTTGCGCATATCATTATAAATCAACGATTTTATGCCGATTTTAGGCTTTCATCTTGCGTGTTTTAAGATTATTATATCACAGGTATTATTGAATTATTTGCAGGTGCTTAAAATGTCTGAAATTAAAATATTGACTCTAAATGATGTCGATTTTTCGACCGAATTGACAAATATCGAAAAATGGGCTAACACCAAAGCTGACTTTGAACGGATTATTAAATTGAATCCAAACGGCAATTTTGTCGCATGGGAAGATGACAGAAGAGTTGGCATTGTTACTACGGTTATTTTTAAAAAACTCGCCTTTGTCGGTAATCTTATCGTATCTGACAAATATCGTGGTCAGGGGATTGGCCGGGCTCTGATGGAACATGCCCTGAAGTATCTGGGTGACCAAAAAGATATTTTAACGATAGAACTTGACGGTGATTTCCCGGCGGTGGAGCTGTACCGAAATCTGGGTTTTCGGGATAAATATTTTTCATTTCGCTTCTGCCGCAAGCCGGCCGACCGCTCCGGCGGCGAAATAGAAGCCGGTATTGTTGACCCGGCCAAAATCATTGAAATAGATAATAAATTGATAGGTATTCCGGAGATATCAAGAGAGAAATTTTTAACCGAATTTATTAGTCTGCATAACGGACAAGCTTATGTTACCGGTGGAAATGGTGTCGGCGCATACTCGGTTATCAGGAAATGTTTTAGTGACTATTATGTTATTGGACCGACTATGGCAGAAACTGCCAAAGATGCCGAGTCGCTGATTAAATCAGTTATAGGAAATTACGACTCGGAAATTATTTACGCCGGTGTCCCGGAAATCAATCGGGATGCGGTCGATATAATGTTAAATAACGGCTTTAATTATGAGCAACCATCTCTGCGGATGTATCTTGGGGAAAAAATCGACTACGAAAAAAATATCTATACAATAATATCCGGCGATGTCGGTTAAGCGCAATCGTCGGATATAAAAATTCAAATACTATTTATTTTTCGGATCAGGATCGGCGAAAATATGATTCTCAAAAGAATCGCAGATCAAATCAATCGTCTCATACGACGGCTCAATAAACTGAAAACCGGTGTCGAAGAAATCTTTATTGACATCGGGGCCGTTCCAGACTGATCTGGCATTTAATGAAATCTCACCAATATCGCCAATCTTCTCCGGTAGGGCCATTTTGAATTTGGAGATTGTACCAACATCTACCGGCTTTTCGCTGACAAGCATCATCCCGCCGGCCGTAATATCAACCAGCCGTCCGGCAATTTTACCGCTTTCTTCATCATATACTTTGATATAAAATATCGAATGCCGTCTTTTATGTTTTCTACGCTCGTCCATTGCAGGTTCTCCCCTCAATATTTTTTATCAATCTGTTTCTTAGTAGCATTAAATCGAAATAAAGTGGTGAAAACAATATAAAAATATTTGGAACCCATTCTCCACAACTGCTGTAAAAAAGAAAAATATATATCGGGCTTGACAAATTTTAGATTTTTTGTATTATTGTCAGCTAATAAAATTGGAGAAATAACAGCAGGAAATTGATAAGGAAACCATGATTTCTGTTCAGAATCTTACAAAGTATTACGGAACCTCTCTGGCGGTTAATAATATCTCATTTGACGTTGCAAAAGACACAGTTGTTGGTTTTCTGGGACCCAATGGTGCCGGCAAAACAACGACTGTCAGGATTATAGCCTGCTACCTCGCCCCCACTTCCGGAACCGTTCAGGTTGATAACAATGATATATTAACCGAATCGCTGGAGGTGCGTAAAAGAATCGGTTATCTACCTGAAAATGCTCCGCTTTATTACGATATGAACGTCGTTGACCATATCAAATTTATTCAGAGCATGCGTCAGGAGTCGGCCGTTTCAAATGGCCATCGTATTGAGGAAGTGATTGACATTTGCGGGTTGGGCGAAGTAGTCCGCAAAGATGTCAGCGAACTGTCAAAAGGGTTTCGTCAGCGGCTCGGACTGGCCCAGGCGCTGGTGCACGACCCGGAAATCCTGATTCTCGACGAGCCGACAGTCGGCCTTGATCCAAATCAGATTATCGAAATCAGAAATCTGATTACCGAGCTTGGTAAGGAGAAAACAATTATTCTCTGTTCCCATATTCTGCCCGAGGTTGAGGCAACTTGTGGCCGCGTCCTGATTATCAATGAGGGCAAAATTGTCGCCGACGGAACACCGTTGGAACTTCGGTCTTCGTTTGAAGGCAAGGGCAGAATAATAATTCAGGCCAAAAACAACCTCGACTCATTTATAGAAAAATCAACACAGATTGCCGGAATTGAGAGGGTAATTGAAACGCGCACGATAACGGAAAATCTCAAAGAAGTTTATTTTGAGACAGTTAAGGGAATCGATCCTCGTGAGGATATATTCAGACTTTGCATTGAAAATCAAACGGTTATGCTTGAGATGAAAAGTGAGGAAACCTCGCTTGAGGATATCTTCCGTCAGTTGACCGGGAAGGAGCAGATGCAATGAATCAAATCATCGTCCTGGCCAAAAAGGAATTCAGATCATATTTTGACTCACCGGTAGCGTATGTTGTAATTACCTTGTTTTTGATTATTGCCGGATGGCAATTTTCGTCAACAATGTTTCTCAACAATACGGCCGATTTAAGAACATTATTCAGTATCACCAAATTTATTCTGTTATTCTTTATCCCGGCTGTTTCAATGCGCCTTTTTTCCGAAGAAAAACGTGGCGGAACGCTTGAAATTTTAATGACCCTGCCTGTCAAAGACTGGCAATTGGTGCTTGGCAAATATATCGCCGCCTACGCTTTGATATTGGTCACGCTGGCTTTGACCGGCATTCATTATATCAGTATTTCATCAATGGGTGACCCTGATTTTGGAGCCTCGATGGGCGGATATATCGGATTGGCGCTGGTGGTTGGGGTTTATCTGTCAATCGGGATATTTACATCGAGCCTGACAGAAAACCAGATAGTCGCCTTTATCCTGGCTTTTGTAATAATATTTTTATTCTTTATGCTTGATAAACTTGTGTTTTTTATGCCCGGTTTTCTGGCCAATGTTCTGGAATTTCTATCAATCGATTATCATTACAATAATATATCCCGGGGTGTCATCGATACTCGAAACCTGATTTATTATATGTCAATGATATTTATGTTCCTGTTCCTGACGGTACAGGTTCTTGAAGGCAGGAAGTGGAAATAATGGCTAAGGAAATAAAAACTAAATCAATGGCCTTGATGCTAATTGCTATTATCACCGCCATTTTGATAATTATCAATCTTATTTCGCTGAACTTCTTCTCCCGTTTTGATCTGACCGACGAAAGCATTTATTCGCTTTCGGACTCTTCGAAAGACCTTGTCGCCGAGCTAAATGATAGGCTGACCATTCGGGCTTATATCACCGAGGATCTCCCCGCCCCGCATAACGGTCATGCCCGCTATCTGAAGGATATGCTGGATGACTACAAGGCATATTCAAACGGATATCTTCAGTATGAATTTATTGATCCGGTGAAAGCTGAAAAAGAAGAAGAGGCGATGAGTTATCGCATCCCGCCGGTACAATTCAATGTCTTCCGGAATGATAAAACCGAATTTATTAAGGCATACAAAGGATTGGTTATGCTGTATGGCGACAAACAGCATATTCTGCCATTTATAGAGACAACACAAAATCTCGAATATGAATTAACGCTGGCAATAAAGAAGCTGACCACCACCGATGTTCCATTTATCGGTTTCACGATGGGCAATATGGAACCGGATATGTCTCAGGGATTAACGGCGGCTTATCAGATGCTGCAGCAGGAGTATCGGGTGCAGTTTATCGATCTTGACAATGTCCGAAATCTCCCGGAGCAGCTTGACGCTCTTTTTGTTGTTCAGCCTAAGGAAAAGCTGAACGCCTGGGAACTGTATCTGATTGATCAGTTTATTATGCGCGGCGGTAAGGTATCGTTCCTTTTCAATCCGTTTGACGTCAACGTTTCTCAGGCGATGGTGGCCCCGGTTGACAATGGACTCGACGGTATGCTGCGGTCCTATGGTATTGGAGTAAAGGATAGCCTGGTTGTTGACGCTCAGTGCAATGTTATCCCCGTCACCCGGAATATGGGTGGTTTTCGAGTTCAGTCAATTTCGCAGTATCCGTATTTTGTAAAAATATCCGAGTTCAACGACAGCATACCGATCGTAAAGGATTTAAATTCGCTCGATATGCTTTTTGTTAGCCCGCTTGATTTATCAATTCCACTGCGTGAAAATCAAAGACGTGAAATACTTTTTACTTCTTCGGAGATGACCGGCTCGCGTGCTATCCCGGTTGATATATCCCCGGAAAAGAAATATGAACAATCAGATTTTGGCGAAACCAATCTTCCGTTGGGAGCGGTTCTGTCGGGCAGTTTTAAAAGTTATTATACCCTTAATGAAACAATTCCCGAATATGAAGGACCCGATACATTGGGAACCACACCGTTTCCAGTTAGGACAGATTCCACATCCGACGCGCGGATAGTTGTTATCGGCAATGGGTCATTTATTACCGATGATTTTCGCCGCAGCAACAGCGGTTTCGTTCTTCTAATGAATATATGTGACTGGCTGACTCAAGATAAAGGTTTAATTTCAATTCGTTCCAGAAGTGTATCGGCCAGAGTTCTTGAGGCCCGATCGGACGGCACCAAACAATTTGTGAAATACACCAATATCTTTGCTATGCCGCTTCTGGTCATTATCTTTGGGTTGGCTCGCTGGCAATTTAAAAGATCATTGAAAAAGAGAAATATATAATGAAAAGATTGTTGATTCCGGCCGTCATTTTGGTTGCCGCTGTTATTATCTGGCTTGCCCAAAGCAGTTATGAGGAAAAACGAATATCGGGGACGATTATTGAAAATTTCCTTGAATTGGATGTCGCCGAAATTAACCGTATGGTTATTGTTCTCCCGGGTGATACATTGAGATTTTTTAAGGAAGATCCTGTTTGGCTATTGGAGAATGATCCCACGCCAAAGAGAGCCGATATGATGGCAATGAGCAATGTAATCAGGTCGGCCGTTTCTATCACAGTCGGCAATGTCATATCAGAAAATCCCGAGCAACAGAGGTTATTTGAGGTTGATTCGATCGGCGTACTGGTTGAATTTTATAATAATGACAAACTTCTCAACTCGGTTATTATCGGCAAACTAACCCGCGATAATGCTCATACCTATATAAGAAAACCTGAATCCGACAAAGTATATACATCTGATAAAGTCCTGACCTACACTTTTAATCGGGACAGAAATCAATGGCTCGATAAAACAATTTTTGCATTGAATCCGGAACTGATCCAATCGGTAGAATTGATGCATCCTGATAAAAGTATTAAACTAAGTTTTTCTAAGGACGGCTGGTATGTTTCGAAAAAGCCATACGCCGATAAAATCCTGGCCGATACAACCAAAGTGATAAATTTCCTCAGGCAACTCTGTTTTCTGCGTGGTAATGACTTTGCCAATATCTCTGATGAAGGCAATATAAATTTTGAAAATCCGGCCCTTGTTATTGATATCTCTTTGCCCGATGGCCCTCAGAGAGTTGAATTTTCGGAAATAATTGACAAGGAAATGGGTAGATACTATTGCCGAAAGGCTGATCGGCAGGACACTTTGGTTATTTCACAGCCTATATTTTTAGAAATAAATAAAGGTTTTGCCGGATTCCTCCCTGATTAACCACTAACTACACGTATCTTTATACTTGTATATCCGGATTTAATTATTAAATTGCAGTATAATCTAATAAGGAGGTTTAATTATGGCTTTATTTATCATGGCCATGACTATCAACCCCAATGCCAAAAAATTACATTCTGAATTGCCCGGCAAGATTAATGAATCGCTTGAAGTATTCACCGAAAATGAAATCAAGGTTGACAATCTTTATGCTACATTGGGAAGATATGATTTTCTGGCCGTTTTTGACGCTGCTGATCAAACAGCCGCTTTTAGAACCGCAAGTGAAATAAACAATAAGGGTATTCTTGAAACTGAAACCTGGCCGATTATTTCATATGATGAATTTTCCAAACTATTGGCCTAATATTTCATCCTTGATGGATTTTGGAAACGGTCAGTTTGCCAAAACCTAATTATCCTGATGTTTCTTTGACCTGATCTTTTATAAGCGGTATCTGATCTTTAATGTATGGATTTAGCTCTATAGCTCGATTGAAGGCATTATCAGACTGAATTCTATATGATTCGGAACGGGTAATCATGTAAGCGCGGTAATAAAGAAAACCGCTTTTCAAAAATACTGAGAAATCGTCGGGAAACAGTTTCATTACATTTTGAATCTGTTCAAATCCTTGGTTTATTAAGCCTCTCATTATTAATACTTCCGGCATCAGCATCAGAGCCGAACGATTGCGCGGATATTCTCTGATAAATCTATCAAGATAATAATAGGTGCTGTCCAGCTCCGATTCGGTAAGAAAATTTATGGCCTTCTCATAGTCGCTTAATTTATATGACACAGGTTTCAAACCCATAGAGTCTCTATCTATTCTTTGGATTGATACCTCGACATCCCTAATCCAATATTTGGCCACCTCCGACGAAATCTTCAGTCCGGGATAAACAATACCGGCAATATAAAGGTTACTGGCATCCAATGCCAGATGGGTAAATGGAAATATTTCAAAAAGGGTTGTGTCCTTATATGACATTCCAAACATATATATAAATGATTTGAGTTTATTATCCGCGGTCAGGCTTTGCGAATATGGTCCTATGACCACCGCTCCTTCACCAAGATTTTGTTCCAGCTCCTGGTTGGCTGTCTGGAATGTATAGGTGCCGTTTTTAAACCAGCTGTAGTGCCAATAGTACTGGTAACAAACTGAGACTAAAAGCAATAATGTAAGCATTATACTTCTATGATGAATAAATTTAAGAAATTTATCCCTGAAAATATAACACACTATTGTAAGACCAACTGCAAATAAAATTGCCAGAAGAATTTCTTTAGAATTGAGAGCCGATGATTCCGAACCAATCATACCAATAATAATAAATTGGAATATGAAAAAACATCCTGTATAAAAAAGCAGAATCCATCTGGGGCGACTTAGTTTTACCCTTTTGTAGTCAACCAATTTTGATGATAAGGCGACCGCAATAATCCCGGCCATGGGCAGAATCAGGAACAACTGATATCGTAGCGGTTGATAATTCGGAAACATTAAAAACAGATAACCGCCAACCAGCCAGCCGATACAGAAAAGAATCTGTCGATTATTCTTCAGCCATTTGTTTGTGTGTCCGGATTTTAATATCAGCGACAAACAGGCCATAAACAGCAAAAATGTTACAAAAGGCGAGAAATAATAGAGTTTTGTCTCCGAACCAAATGTGAATAGATTTTCAATAAGCCGAAGCGGCGATGTCAATGCCTCCGGTATTCCATACATTCCGACCGTCTGCTCCTGCAAATACCTGTAGACGGTGCCGATATTTTCGCCATAGTACAACAACGCCAAAAGAATTAACGATACCGCCCATGAGGAAAGCAGAACACCAAACTGTTTCCAAAAATCTTTTTTATCTTCAACCCGGATAACCAATGCAATCGGAACAATCATTACTATTCCGAACATCTTGCCCGACAGCATACAAAATGATATTATCAATCCCGAAACCAATAAAACCCAGGGTTTTGGATAATATCGTATGAAAATATAAAACAGCAGACCGCACAAAAATATCAAACCATTTTCAAGAAAAGGATAACGGCCATAAACCGATAACACCATGCATGGTATCAGAACCAAAGCCGCAACTACGGCTGATCGTATCGATTCACGCTTCATTCCAAGTATAAATAGCAAAAGGCCGCCCAGATTTAAAAATATGGCCGAAATATTGGCGACCGCCCGTGATACACCGAACATGCTGAAAAACAGATACCCTGAAGCAGATGACAAAGAATATTTAAAGGCTATCCAGCGCGGGTAATCGAATATATCCCACTGGTCAAACAGAACCTTATTGCGGGCAAAACTGGTCAGATTATACGGATCGGTTAACAACGCGCGGCTTATCCGGCTGAAAAACTGCGGCGGATCAATATTAAGATCATAAAACCGCAGAATTATGGCGGGCAAAAGAGCAACAATAGTAATTATGTAAAAGACTCTGTCGTTGGAAAGATTTATTATAAACTTTTTCATAGAAATTATAGATACAAAATCTTTATGACTTTGGCAAGAGTTGAGTAACTTAAATAAATACAATTGCAGTTCAAATGAAATTACGGGCCGTATCCATCCCAGCCAGATAATCCGGCCGTCAACCGCCGGGACATTTTCTGTTGAGTACGTAATTTAGGCAGTAGAAAAAGGGAGCAAATATTTACAGAATTTGAGTATTTATTTGCTCCCCAAACTAATCACCGCGAATATCTTGGCGAAAATCTCCGTCCGTCGGTTTCGAATATCAGATGATAACTTTCATCGGTTCGCAGGAATCTCCGCCGCCCTCTCTTAAATAGCCTGATAACGCGACTATCGGGATGATCAAACGGCCTGACATGACTGCTGATTCCCAGCCAGGCCTGCGGCGGGCAATCATTGAGCCAGGTCGAACGGCTGCCGTCAAAAGTGCCGTTCTCGGATCCATGATGCGGCACCTTAAAGAAACGGGTATTTGCGGGAATCTGTCCGGAAATCTGATTCCATGCATCCTTTTCGGAGTCTCCGGTCAAAAGAAATGAATGCGAGCCGAGACTTAGCTGTAGAACCACTGAATTTTCATTTTCGGTTCGCCGACTAATGACACCTGGCGCCGGCCAGAGAATCCGCATTTGTGCTCGGCCAAGATTTTGCAGAATATGGTCACTGTCTACTGCCTGATGCATCTGCACATTTGAGGATCTGTTGGCGTAACGCAACAGATCGGTATTGGCCCCTCTTTCATTCGATCGCGGATACCAGAAATTCCTTGTTCCAAATTCCTTCATTATCCCTTTTAAACCTTGTGAATGATCCGAATGCCAATGCGTTAGCAAAATAAAATCAAAAACCGGCTTATCTCCGGGAAGAGATATCTTCGCTTTTTCAAAATGACGCTTTAGAAATATGAATGAAGACCGCAAGGTTTGTGTATCGTTGGAGTCAATTAATGCATAATGCGTTCGGTTGCGACTTACCTGAGATTCGATAAGAATTGAGTCGCCCCAGCCGACATCAATCATGGTTACTTTCAACTTAGCCATTACTTGCTTCCTCCCTCTCCGAATATCTATTCAGACGTTCGGTACGCATTTTCTTATGATATTTAATTGCTTCGTCCTTATGCCTTTCCGACCACTGACCAAAAACCTTTGTCTCCTTTGCCGAATATTTTGCTGTATTTCCCCGTTTTTGGCAAATTGTTTTAAATTCCTCTTCTGTAATGACATCGTTCCGATAATTATGAGCGGCTGTAAATAATCCGGCCGAGATCCTGAACAGATTTCCTCTTTTTCGATATTTCCTCTCAAACAGGAAATTCGGCAGCCATAGATCGTTCAGATCAACATATCCCTCGGTCTTGTCCTCAATAAAATGAAAAAGCCTGTCATATTTATCCGGACTGTCAAATAAATTGCTGCTGTTCGAAGGCTGATAGATTACCGAGGATATTCCGACCATGAAAAGTGGCGTTTTTTTGCTCGGCAGACCAATCGACCAATCCTTTGATGGCGAATCAGATTGGACCGAAAAATACGTACATCGACACATTTTAAAATCCTTTAAATTTTTGACACTATCAATCACGACCGGGATTGATATTTTCCTTTTTTTACTCATGGAAAGCCTCCCACGCTTAACGGAATTATTTTTGCCATAATTGGCACAAAAATTAATTTTTTTACTAAATATTCAAGATGCTTACAATATTATTCGCAGATATTGTCATTAATCAATTTAAAACCATAAATAGATTAATCAAGAACTTTTTTGAAAAAAAGGGAATTTAATATAAGATTAACTATAATTTCCTGCAGATCAACTCGCCTTTTCCGATAGGCACAATCAGCGCATCCACTCTATTGTCTTCAAGCGCTTTATTTAACATCGGCTCAAGGGTTTCCTTATGATTTATAGCATTATCGGCGACCAATACCCCGCCTTTTACCATCTTTGGAATAATTAAGTCGTAATAGCGTTCATAATCCTCTTTTTCGGCATCAAGAAAACAAAAAGAAATATCATTATAGTTCATTAACAACTCTCTGGCGTCACCCTCTATTAATTCGACAATATGTTCCACACCGGCCATATGAAAGGTCTCTTTGGCCATCTTTATTTTATCTTCGAGCAACTCAAAAGTAATTATCCTCTGATCTCTTTTCTTAGCCGCAAGAGTCAACCACAAAGTCGAATACCCGGCACTGGTGCCTATTTCGATTGCCGTCCCTCGCGGAGCCATCGAAAACATCAGCGCCAGAAATTTACCGGTTTGCGATTGTATTTGTCGAAGCCGCTTCATTCGATCTGTTCCGTCTATTCGATCGGCGGTATCAACCTCTTCGAGAAGCCTCATTCGCTCCAGAATCTTTTTATCTATGTCATGTAACATAGCGACACCTCAAATAAATATTATTGCTAATAATTATGATACTTCAGAACATTATCGGCATAATTCAACCACCTCATAATCCCTTGCAGAGGAGTTTTGCAAAATCGAAAATTAATCTATCATATCGTAATAGAATTGCCGATTGGCGAACTTTTTATCCTCCCGTCCCGACAAAATTTCTCCCTCGGCGCCAATATTATCATAAGAATATTCATTAATAAAAAACACAGGTTTCCAACCGGGATTATTTATAGTTTTTGTATAGGCTTCTGTCATGGAAACCACTAATCTTTGTTTGGCTTTATATTTCAATTTGGGCCCATTAAAAACGAAATGATGATAAGGCTTGCCTTTTTTGCCATCCCATAAAACCGCTTCATTGGCCGAATCGCCAATAGAATACTCATAAAAACGAATTCCAAAAATCCTGGCTTCCAATCCAGTGCTGTCAACATATGCTTTTGTCAGTCGTTCAACTAAAACTGTTTTTATATTATTATCAAGTTTGGGAATTGATATTTCTAGACAGGGCATTTGATCCTCCGATTATTTATAAGTAATTAGATAACACCACACTTATGATACCAAAAAACACAACCAGGCGGCGGCAAAGGCGCCATAGTTGCCTACCGCATAACCTATCAGCGCCATCAGAATACTGACTGGGACAAGTTTTTCATTATGATAGGCCGCCACCACCGGTGCACTCGCCGCCCCGCCGATATTAGCCGCACTGGCAATCGCCGTCGAATGAATATCAACCCTGAATAATCTTGCACCCAGTATACAAAAGGCGCCATGAATAAATATCCATATATACGCCCCAAAAATAAACCAGGGGACCTGATCGGCCAGATTACTAATATTGGCTCGTGCGCCCATATTGGCGACAAACAGATAAATCAGCGCCATCGCCAGTTGATGACTTCCCGGAATATTTCGCGCTTTTGTTGTCGACAAAATAATCCCGAATGTTGTCACCAGTAAAATTTTCCATGAACCGGCGGTCAGCACCGGCGGCACGGCCGGCAGGTATCCGGCCAGCTTCCCGGCCAGCCAGGCGAAAAACAGCCCAAAGAAAAACAGATACAGAAGATGACGCATCTCCAATTTGCCTTTAGCTTTATTCAATTCGCCCGAGGTATTCTCTAACATTTCTATTCTGTTTTTATCAACTTTGGCAAATTTGCTGAACCACTTTGTAATATTTTTTGAGCTGAGCATCAGCGGCAGCCAGATTAAATAAACGACATTATCGGCAATAACGGCCAGCCCAAATGCCTCGCCCGGAGTTTGTAGTCCTTCGCTGACCGCGGCCATATTGCCAGTCCCGCCGATCCAGCTTCCGGCCAGCGCGCCGAAACCTTTCCACGCCTCCGGACCAAGTCCGCTTTTTACCAAAAAATATGCAATCGGCGCACCAATTATCACTCCGGCCGTCCCGAACAGCATAACAAATATCCCTTTGCCCATCACTCTGACGGCTGATTTGACATCAACATCAAGGAGCATAATTATCAAGAACATCGGGAGGACCGTATCGCCCATGAAATCATAAACCGGCGATTTGTTGACCATCAATCCGGTGTTGGAAAAAATCACCGGGATTGTATAAATGAAAATTAATGGCGGAAAAAAGTTGAATACTTTCCATGATGTTTTTTTCTCAAGAAAAAAGAAAAATGAGGTTACCCCGGCCAGTATCGCCAGCACCCCCAAAGGACTTGTAATTAATGACTCGTTCATTTATATTGTTACTAAATATTGTTTAGGGGCGAATGTATGCTAAATTTGCTCAAAAATCAAGCGATACTCTAAAGTATGAAACTCAAGGACGATTACATACTGGCCAAATGCTGTAATCCGACTGAATCAGACAATATCATCGGTTATTACAGCTTTGATAATATTATCAAGGTGCATAAAATTGACTGCCCCAGTATCAATGTCACCGATCAGTCACGATTGATGACTCTCAAATGGACGGATATAATTGCCAATGAGGATTTTATACCAGACTCAGATTATAATAAACTCAACGAAATCGATTTTTTGATAATGAATCATCATAAGATATACGGTGTCGATTACTCTTTAAAAGTCGCCGCGATGCTCACTATAGATAAAAAAGCGGTTTTTGATTCGCATAAGAAACTTCGCGGGATGAATATACTTGAGCGTGTTGAGCCGTTGATGATTCAGTACCGTAAAGGTATTGCCAAGAACAAATGGATCAAGCACCGCAACCATACTTATTATAATCTGACCGATAAGGGTAAAAAGTATCTGGAGTATTCCACTAAATAATCTCTTTTTATCTTAAAAAATTCCGCAAGCGGATAGGTCACCCGGCCGTTCAAGTCCGACCCCCGGCATTTTTTATAATAACTTGACAGAAATCCGGCTGATACGTATTATTTATAGGAGTCCCCTTACCGCCTACAAATTGAATATTGGGAGCTGTATAGAATGAAAAAATGTATAATATTTATTGCCCTTATTCTATATAGTTTAAGTTTTCTATTTGTTTCCTGCGGTAAATATCCAACTCAGAATGACTCACCTTACGGTAAGCCATTATTAGCAAATAACTTAAAAGTGATTGATAACATTGACGGTATTGAGCTTTATAGCATCAATCCACAGGATAATATTTATACTCTTAAGGTTGAAGACAAGTTTAATACAATTATGATCGGTGACATAATAATTGGTACGGCTTTTGGCGGTTATATTAGACGAGTAACAGGACGTAAAAGAGACGGAAAATTGCTGGAGCTGCAAACCGAAGACGCAACTTTGTCCGATGCGATAAAAAGAGGAGGGATTGATACCACAATGTATCTATCAATTGGATCTGCTCAAAAAGGTACCAATATGGAACTTGTTTCAGCGGCTAAAGGAGTATCTATTTCTGATCAAGGAATCGATTTGTCCGGATTCTCTTTGTATTCGGGAGTTACTGAGGGTGTTAATGTTAATATAGAAATAGTTAATGGATCTATTTCATTTGATCCTAAGTTAGAATATGGATTTGGTTTTAATTCAGGTGCGTTAAGTCATTATCATACATTTGTAAGTGGCGCTCTGAATTATGAATATGATCTGGAAATCTCAGCTAATGGAAAATTTGGAATGATCGGATCAAAGAATATTGTCGATTATTGGTTTACATCTATTCAAATGTTTGATTCTCTTCCATTATTGGAGGTGGTATCCCTTAAAATTGATGTGGGTTTTGACATTTCGGCAACAATTGACGGTTCCTTTTCTTGTGGCTATAAGGCAGAATATGATGTAGAGGCAGGAGCTCAATTTAATAAAGATAATTTGTCTAAAACATGGATATATGATCGATTGTTTGAGGAAAAACCCTTGAGCTGGCAAAACAGAGGTGAAAAGCATATTCGATTATACATTCGACCAAAAGTATCGGTGAGTTATTATTCAGTTACGAGTTCACTGATATCTATTGAGACATATTCAAATTTTAATGCCGCCGTATCCAACTATCCATCCTGGTGTTGGGAATCAAATAATGGGATTGAAGGAAGCTTTTGCTTTCAGTTTCGTTTGTTTGACCCGCATGCACTGTACTATTCAGAAGATTATGATCATATGCAATGGATAATGGCCTCTGATTGCGAGAATATTGTGGACAATACTGCACCATCACCAATTGCCGATCTCTTTGCCGGAAGTCCGACATCGAATAGTATAAAGCTTACATGGACCTCGGCCGGTGATGATGCCGAAACGGGAAAAGCCACGGAATATGATATTAGATATTCAACATCGCCAATCGATCTTACCAATTGGAGTCAGGCAAAAAAATGCTCTCCGACGCCGAATCCACAGAATGCGCTGACTTCGGAGGAATATACGGTTACAGGTTTATATCCAGTAACCGATTATTATTTTGTTCTGAAAGTAGCCGACGAAATACCCAATTGGTCACCAATGTCAAATATAGCAACGGCCACTACCGGAGAGTCCGTTGATTTTACCTGTCCGTCGACCATTTTGGATCTATTTGCCGGAACACCTACGGCGAATAGTATCACATTAACCTGGACAGCTCCCGGTGATGATAATCATGTGGGAACAGCCGATCAATACGACATAAGATTCTCTACAGAAATTATCAGCCCCAGCGAATGGGACACATATGTTGCCTTTCCCAATGCACCGACGCCAAGCATATCCGGTAGTGATGAAGAATTTATTGTGACCAATCTTGTTCCAAATACTTCTTACGCGTTTGCCATAAAATCGGCCGATGAAGTACTTAATTGGTCTGACATGTCTAATATGGCCGGCGAAAGGACAGCACCGGAATCGGGGCGCGGAAACATCATTGATGAATTTGTTTCACCGGTATCATCATATACTCTGGATATGGCAGGCACTGGTTCGTCGTTATGGATCATCAATAAAACCGGTGATACGGTTTATAATGTTAATCTATCAGATGGAACGCTAAATAATAAATTTAATTTCGCTCCCGATGAAAATACAAATCTGCAGGGAGTTGCATTCGATGGTACATATCTCTGGTTAGCGACATCAAGTAATATATACAAAATAGACCCCACCGATGGAAACCAACTTGGTCAATTCAGGTACAATCAAATAATTGAATCGGTATCCGGACTGGCCTGGGGCGATGGAAAATTATGGATGGCCGGACCCTTTGTGGACAGGGCGTATGAGATTGATACTGACCGGGCCATACTTGATGGGCATTCAGATAGTTCAATAACAAATCAGGTTATTTTCTCCGACCCGCTATCTTTTAGGGGTATAATGCATTTTGAGGATGGGTTGTTTATCTCATCATGGACCAATTCCGAAACGGCAACCGTCTATGAATATGATCCCGTATCGGGAAACATGCGACAGCAGTTTAATATAATAGAATTTAATCAGGAGCAACATAATCCGATTCAGGGTGGTTTGGCCAACGATGGAACATATTTTTATACCGGCGGCGATAATCTCAGAATATTGAAACTCAGATATTAAATGCAGTAATAATAAATATTAACCGAAATGTTTTACTCAATTAATGCCGCTAAATAAGCTCTTTATAATTTACAAAATTCCCTTTAACCTTTTCCCTTTCACATTAGTCCAACGAAATGGCTTCGTTTTGCATATAAAAAGTTTTTTGCTTTAATACCATCTCCCGCCCGAAAATATTTATAGACACATTCATATCATTTATGGAGAGCTATCGGAATTAAGGGTGATTTGGTGGAGAAAGTGTCAGAAACTCACACTTTGGTTAGCCTCGCTCATAATAATCAATTTTATCGTTTGATTAAATGCATCTTCCGACTATATTGTTGTTAGTATATAATTTGTAAATTATTGAGGTGGGGTATTAAAATGCAAATCAGATCAATCAGATTGCTACCAATGATATTGGCTCTGTTTGTCTTAGCCCATGGCGTTCTGGCCAACGATGATAAACTACCATTTCCAGAATCAGTAATGTCCACAGTGACAGTCATTGGTGAAATCAGTCAGGATAATTCTTGGAGAACGTTAGGTACGGGCTTTTTAATGATAAATTATGGTCAGGCATTTAATTTACTGATTACAAATAGGCATATTCTACAAACAAAAGATACAAACGGTATTATTTGCAGTAGAAAAGAGATCAAAGTTAAGACAAATTTGAAATCAGGGATAGCTGAGCTGTTTGGCAAAAATCCAGATTCGTGGGCAGTATTTACTATTCCTTTAATAAAAAGCGATACCATATTATGGTCGGGTCACCCAAATAATAATTTCGATATAGCGGCCGTTTATTTCCCCCAGCCAACAATTAAAGACATAGCATTAATGAAAATGAGTAAAATAGAATTTATCCCCAAAAGCCTAAGTAAATCCTTTGATGAAGTTAGACTGGCAGATGAAATTCTATTTTTTGGATTCCCATTGGGTTTAGGTTCCGCAAAAGCCCCCCAACCAGTTGTTAGAAATGGAATCGTCGCTTATTTGGGAGACAATAAAATAATTATTTTGGACGCTCAGTCTTTCGGAGGTAGTAGCGGAAGTCCCGTTGTAGCGACGGGCACTTCAATGGGAGATTCACCGCAAAACAATGAAAGGAAACTAATTGGAATAAACCGCGGACATCTGACATCTTCTATTGAATTAAAAAATAACTCAAATATGAATGATAATATTGTTTTAGATTCAACCTACATGGAAAATGCAGGATTGTCAATTGTTTATTCAACCGATCTAATTTATGAAGCTATTGACCATCATAACAAAAGAATGTCGGAATTATATAATAATATTCTTGACTCACTAAATAATCAAACGGTAAATAACCATAAATAATTAATTCTTACTTCCCATACATGGCGATGATTTCGTCTTTATTCTTGCCGAGGATTTTGTACTTTTCGCCAACTTTGGTGAAGGCGTCGACCCCCCATACAATAAAAACAGTTATTAATTTCCGTACATGGCGATGATTTCTTTTTTGCTCTTGCCGAGGATTTGGTACTTCTCCCCTACTTTGGTGAAGGCGGCGATCGCTTTTTTAATATGTTCCATATCGTGGGCGGCTGAGACCTGCACTCTTATACGGGCCTGACCTTTCGGTACGACCGGGTAGAAAAAGCCGATGACATAAATGCCTTCATAGTACAGATCACGGGCGATATCCTGGGACAGTTTGGCATTGTAAAGCATTATTGGAACAATCGGGTGGAAACCCGGAACAATGTCAAAGCCTTTAGCGGTCATCTCTTTTCTGAAATATGTGGTTAACTCTTCAAGCTTATCGCGCCGTTCGGTAGTCGAGGAAATAATATCCATCACTTTATTGGCCGCCGAAGCTATAACCGGAGGCAGCGAATTGGAGAACAGATAGGTTCGCGCCCGCTGACGTAGCATATCAATTATTTCAGATTTGGCACTGATACACCCGCCGGAGGCACCACCAAGCGCCTTGCCGAGTGTCGTTGTGATAATATCGACTCGACCCATGACGCCAAAATGCTCATGCGTTCCGCGTCCGGTTTTGCCTATGAAACCAGTAGCATGGGAATCATCGACCAGTACCATAGCGTCATATTTATCAGCGAGATCGCAGATTTCATTCAGTTTGGCCAGATCACCGTCCATCGAGAAAACACCGTCGGTGACAATCATCCGAAACCGTTTTTCTTGAGTAGCTTTTAGTTTATCTTCAAGTATCGCCATATCAGAATGATCATAAATGTGCCGTTCGGCTTTGCAGAGACGGACGCCGTCTATTAAAGATGCATGAATCAACTTATCGGCAATAATGGCATCCTGATTGTCAAGCAAAACCTCGAATACAGCGGCGTTGGCATCCATACAGGATGAAAAAAGAATTGATTTTTCCATCCCAAGAAAATCGCTGATTTTGGCTTCGAGTTCGCGATGAATATCCTGTGTCCCGCAGATAAACCGTACCGATGACATCCCGTATCCGCGACTCTTGAGTCCATCATGCGCCGCCGCAACAACGTCGGGATGCGACGACAATCCGAGATAATTATTGGCGCACATATTTATGACATTTTGCGGATCGCCGCCCTCGGGGTATTCGACCTTAATATCTGCCGCCTGCGATGAATGAATAAACCGCTCTTCCTTGAGGAGCCCGTCATTTTTTATATTAGCCAGTGTTTCGGCGTAAAACTTTTGCGCTTTTCCGAAAGCCATAATATCCTCCAATAATTTTAGATCTGATTTATCCGGATTACGGCATAGTCAGAACAATTTTTGATGTCGGCACATCGTTTGACACGGCCATTTCCATCGCCTTTATAAAATCATTAAACGGCATGGTATGACTTATAACCGGACCGGGATCAACCAGTTTGTAATCAAGAATATTTTTCATTTGATACCAGGTCCCAAACATCTTGCGTCCGTTGATGCCGATAATATTCGCGCCCTTAAAGACTATGTTTTGGGCCATATCAAATTCAAACGGCGCCGGTGCAATTCCAAACGATGTATAGGTTCCGGTCCGACGCAGTATGGCAAAACCGTCATCGACCGCCGGTTTATTGCCGGCCATATCGAGCACGATATCAACCCCACCTTTGGTTTCATCGATGATTCTCTGCCTGTAATCTTTTTCCTTGGTAACATCGATACTAATATGGGCGCCCATTTTTTTACAGATATTAAGGTTGAATGGCATCATCCCCAGATTATAAATAAAGGCCGCACCCATCGCTTTAGCAATACCGCAGGCAAAAGCGGCAATAGGACCGTCACCAACGACGGCAATTCGTTTGGCCGAGACATTACTTTCCATCACGGTATAAACAGCATTGCCAAACGGCTCCTGTATCGAGGCAATTTCAATCGGCATCGACTTGTTATTTTTCCAGCAACAGATTTCAGGAATTGTTGCGTACTCGGCGAAGATACCGTCACGGTCAACGCCAAGTATCACCAGATTTTTGCAGAGATGCATATTGCCGGTTTTGCATTGATAACAATGCCGGCACGGGATATGAGTTTCGGCCGAGATATAATCGCCGACTGAGATATTTATTACATTGGTGCCGATTTCGACCACTTCACCACAGCATTCATGGCCGAAAATCATCGGCGGTTTGATGCGCGAGGCGGCCCAGTTGTCCCAGGTATAAATATGTTTATCTGTTCCGCAAATGGAACAGGCTTTGACTTTTATGAGGACTTCATCAGGATTGGGTGTCGGAATATCTGTTTCGATTAATTCGGCACCGGCGGAAGTTTCCTTTTTTATCGCCGCCAGCATTTTTTGTGACATCGTAGTCCCTTTCCAAAAATTATTTACAAAACATAGTTAACCAAGATACCGATTTGCTCAGTAAATGTCAAAACCTTTGCCCCTATAAAAAAATGGACCCCAAAAGGAGCCCATTTGAATTAAGCAATTTTACTTTGCTTCTATTCCCGTGAGGCCAGCTTTTCCTTTTTCTCTTTGATTGGATTTTCTACACCAAGGCAGGTATCCAGAGAAACGGCTGTTTTCAAAAGTGATGAATCGCGCTTAATTAGGCGCGTTTTCCCGGCGACATCCTTAATCTTGACTTTGCCTATTTCATTACCATGAAGACCAACCATATGACCATAATCTTCTTTGGCCGCAAGATGAACGGACTGCGTCCCAAAACGACTGGCCAGGATACGGTCAAAAGCGGTTGGCGTTCCACCACGGAGCAGATGTCCAAGAATAGTCACACGGGTTTCGAGCGTCGTGATACCCTCAATCTGCGCCGCCAACTGATTGGAGACGCCGCCAAGCCGGACTTTATCGGGTGAATTTTCAACCATACGCTTGACCACCATCTCTCCACCCTCGGATTTGGCACCCTCGCCAATAACAATAATACTGAAATTTTTGCCGCTGACATTTCTGTCTTTTATCTTATCGCAGACAACATCAATCTGATACGGAATTTCCGGAATCAAAATAATATCACCACCGCCGGCAATGCCTGAAGCCAGCGCCAGCCACCCGGCATAACGGCCCATCACTTCAATAATCATCACCCGATGATGTGACTGCGCGGTCGAATGAATTTTATCGACAGCATCAGCCGCCGAAGCCAGAGCGGAGTCAAAACCAAATGTCTGATCTGTTCCATAAAGATCATTATCAATTGTTTTGGGAACACCTATAATATTAAAACCCTTTTCAGCCATTCTCTGCGTTGCGGCCATGGTGCCGTCGCCACCAATGGCAATCAAGGCATCCAAACCCAGTCGCCCAAAATTCTGAAGAGCTTCGGAGGAGCGGTCAAGATAGATATACTCGCTTCCCTGCAAAACTGGGAAATTAAATGGATCGGCTCTGTTAGAGGTTCCAAGAATGGTCCCCCCCAGAGTTAGAATTCCCGAAACATCGGATGATGTCAATTTTCGGTACCGATTCTCAATCAGCCCTTCGTAGCCATCCATAAAACCGACCACTTCCATATCGTAATCGTTTATGGCGGTTTTAACAACGGCTCTAATTACGGCGTTTAAGCCGGGGCAATCACCGCCACCGGTTAATACTCCCAGCTTCATTTTTGCTGCCATACGATCCCCATCCTATATTAATTCAGTAACCTTTTAGGTCTCCATATCCTTTTTGAAACCATTATACACTTTTTCAAAGTTATCAGCAAGCTTTCCGGCTTCGGTCTGATACTTTTTCTTATCATTCCAGCCATTGGATGGATCAAGAACTTCGGACGGGACATTCGGGCAGCTTTCTGGAATATCGATACTAAATATTTTATCAGTTCGGAATTTTGCCCTGGCCAGTGTTCCATCAAGAATGGCATGAACCATCGCTCTGGTGAGTTTAATGCTGATTCTTTCGCCTATACCATAGGGTCCATTTATCCAACCGGTATTAACCAGCCAGCAATTGACTTTATGTTTCTTGATTTTCTCGGCCAGTAGTTTGCCATAAACCGAAGGATCCAGAGCCATAAACGGAGCGCCAAAACATGGGCTGAAGACAGCCTTTGGTTCTGTTACGCCAATTTCTGTCCCGGCCAACTTGGCCGTATATCCAATCATAAAATATTTCTGTGCCTGTTCCGGATTTAATTTGGCCACCGGCGGTAGAATGCCAAAAGCATCGGCTGTTAAAAAGATAATATTGTTGGCGTGTCCGCCTTTGCCTTCGGGTACAATATTATTGATATGAGTAATCGGATAAGCGGCTCGAGTGTTTTCAGCCAAGGTGTTGTCATTGAGATCGACCCGTCCGGTTTTGGCATCGAAACCGACATTTTCCAGAATTGTACCAAATTTGCGGGTACACTCATAAATATCCGGCTCGCCTTCCCGCGAAAGCCTAATCACTTTGGCATAACAACCACCCTCAAAATTGAAAACTCCATCATCGCTCCAGCCATGTTCGTCATCGCCGATAAGGCGTCTTTCAGCATCGGTTGATACGGTCGTTTTTACGGTTCCCGATAGACCGAAAAAGATAGCGACATCACCGTCTTTGCCCAAATTAGCCGAGCAAAGCAAGGTCATAACATTTTTATTGGGTAAATAATAATTCATCGCAGTAAAAATAGATTTCTTGATTTCACCGCCATAGGAGGAACCCCCAATTATAACCAGCTTTTTTTGGAAATTCAAAATAATAAAGGCATCTGAATTGGTGCCATCCATTTCAGGATAAGCATGGAAATGCGGTGCATGAATAACAGTAAATTCGGGTTTAAATTTAGCCAGTTCGTTCTCATCATGAATGCGAATGAACATATTTCGAACAAACAGATTATGCCAGGCAGTTTCATTTATTACCCTGACCGGCATCCGATATTTAGTATCAGCGCCGGAATAACAATCCTGAACATAAAGCTTTTTTCCCTGCAGATAAGCCAAAACCCGGCTATATAGAGCGTCAAACTTTTCAGGTGAAAATGGTCTGTTTTCTTTTCCCCACCAGATTTCGTCCTTAGTTGTTGGTTCCTTGACGACAAATCTATCATTAGGCGCCCGGCCGGTATGATGACCGGTCCTGACAACCAACGGTCCCAAATGAGCAAGATCGGCTTCATGGTTACGAATTGCCTCGGTATAAAGCGCCGCTGTTGAAAGATTCCATGAAATTGACGGAGCATTTGTAATACCATATTGTATAAGATCTTTTTCTGACATATTTTCCCCTTTCACTACTTTTTTAAATATATATAATTTTTTATATAACTTAATATACAATATTCAATTTATCAACATTTTGAGTTGAAAATCAATATTGTATTTATTTAATTAAATTGCAATAATGACGAACTATGAATATAGATAAAAGAATAAAACAATTAACCTGAGTCAAGAATATTGGTTAGATATAAAAAATGAGAATTAAGCAGTTTTTGGTTTTACCCAACATTCCCGAGAAAATACAAAGACTTCGGGAATTGGCGATGAATCTATGGTTTTCCTGGAATTGGGATATAGTCAAATTGTTTATTCGAATAGATTCCGAACTCTGGGAAAAATCGTATCAAAACCCAATTGAAATGCTGGCCTCGCTGCCTCAGCACAAATTGGAGGAGGTTGCCAACGACGAAGCCTTCCTGGCCAATCTCAATCGTGTTTATGATAGTTATCGGGAATATATGTCGGCCAGGAAATGGTTCGAAGAAACCGCCCCTGAGCAAACAAAAGATACCATTGCCTATTTTTCCTGCGAATATGGAATAGACACCGGACTGCCGGTATATTCGGGCGGCCTGGGCGTTCTTTCGGGCGATCATCTGAAGGCCTCCAGTGATTTAGGTTTACCGCTTGTCGCAGTCGGATTGCTTTACAGATATGGTTATTTTCGTCAATTTCTGTCAGCCGATGGATGGCAACAGGAGCGGTATGAAGAAAATGACTGGTATCATATGCCGGTTACACTGGAAAAGGATGAAAATGGCAATCCGATAAAATTCTCAATGGATTATTCCGGAACACCTGTTATAGTGCAGATATGGAAAGCGATGGTCGGTGTAACTCCACTGTATCTGCTTGATACCAATATTCCCGAAAATCCAATGAAATTCCGTGAGATTACGTCGGTATTATACAGCGGTGATAAGGATACCCGATTAAAACAGGAAATATTGCTCGGAATTGGCGGTGTTCGCGCCCTCCAGACTCTCGGAATCAATCCGGCCGTTTATCATATGAACGAAGGACACTCGCTATTTCTGCAGTTGGAACGAATTCGAACTCTGGTAGCCAACTCCGGTTTATCATTAAATGAAGCGGTTCAGTTTATTAAGGCAACGTCTGTTTTTACCACTCATACACCGCTTCCGGCAGGTAATGAAACATTTGACCCCAAACTTCTGGAAAGATATTTAGGAGGATTTATTGAATCATTTGGTATGCCGTGGCAACAATTTCTTTCTCTTGGACGGGTCTTCCCTAGTCAGGAAAGCGAGCCTTTTGGTATGACTCCGGCGGCCCTTAAATTATCGGCTTTTTGCAATGGTGTTTCCAAACTTCACGGTGAAGTTTCTCGCAAAATGTGGCATAATATATGGCCTGCCCTGCCTGTTGAAGAGGTGCCTATTAATTCAATTACTAACGGTGTTCATTTAAGATCATGGTTTAGCCATGATATTGTTGACCTTTTTGACACTTATTTTGGTCCAAAATTCACCAAGCAGCCTTCGCAATTTGATAAGTGGGAAAATATTCATAAAATTCCGGACGCAGAACTTTGGCGGATCCACCAAAAACGCCGCGAACGTCTGGTTTTCTTTGCCAGAAAGCGTCTTAAAAGCCAATTGGCCCGCAAAGGTGCCTCGGATATTGATATAAAAAAGGCCGATGAGATACTAGACCCAAGAGTATTAACAATCGGTTTTGCCAGAAGATTTTCAACCTATAAAAGAGCCTTCCTGTTATTCAAAGATGAAGAACGTTTGGAGCGACTGTTGAATGATCCTGATCGACCGGTTCAGATTATAATTGCCGGTAAAGCCCATCCGCTTGACAATCCAGGCAAGGAAATAATAAAACAGATTATAAGTATGGCTACGCTTGAAAAATTCCGCAAGAAAATAGTCTTTCTTGAGGATTATGATATCAATGTCGCACGTTATCTTGTCCAGGGAGTCGATGTCTGGCTAAATAATCCGCGTCGGCCGCAGGAAGCGTCAGGTACCAGCGGTATGAAAGCGGCCGTTAATGGCGCGGTAAATGTATCAATTCTTGACGGTTGGTGGTGCGAGGCATATACATCGTATACCGGATTTAAAATCGGAAATGGTGAAGAATACGAAAACGCCGATTATCAGGATGAGTTGGAAGGAAAATTCTTATTCGACGTTCTTGAACGAGAAGTAATTCCGCTCTTCTATAAGCGTAATGGAGCCAGCCTGCCGATTGAATGGGTTACTTTAATGAAAAACAGTATCGCAATGGCCAGTAAGGACTTTAGTTCTCATAGAATGGTAATAGACTATACCATGCAATCGTATTTACCGGCTATTGAAGCATATCATTTGTATTCATCAAATGATTTTAAAGTGGCTCGTGAAATTTCACAATGGCAAAAGGAGTTACAGTCCAAATGGAATGATATCGACTTAAAAGAAATCACCGCTGAGGCCAAAGAGTCATCACCAAAGGTTGGCGATATAATTCCAATCACGATGAAAGTTTATCTCGGTGATATTTCCCCAGAAGATGTTAATGTAGAGGTTCTGGCCGGTAATCTTAACTCGCTGGAACAGATGAATCATTATAAACCGGTAAAGGCGATTTTAAAAAATGATGATGGCTCACCCGACAGCGGAACATATACATATGAATCAGAAGTAG